>JAEYOT010000323.1 GCA_023411445.1 Pseudomonadota bacterium | reverse complement strand
GGCTTCGTGTCGGCGCGATCAACGGCGCGCGGGGGCGGGAGCGCGGGCAGGAGCGGGATGGGAGCTCGGGTCAGAGATCGCGGTCGGCCTCGCTCAGTGTCGTGCGGAGGGCGGGCACGCGGTCGGCCAGAAGCGTGGCGAAGCCTCCGAGGGCGGGCCGTGCGCTCGACCAGTACTTAGGCGCTCACAAGAATTGACCCGCTTGTGCTCATGAAAACGGACCCACCGGGTCGGTGAGGTCCACGATGGCCGGATGGGGCGCAAACGGCCTTGTTCGGTGTGTCATCGGTGGGAGTACCCGGATCCGCGGGTGCGACGGAGCCAGCGGACGTGTGGGCGCGTAGCGTGTCGGCGTGAGCAGCGTCGGCGGACGCAGAAGGCGTATCGCGAGGCGCACCCGGAGTACTGGACGGCGCGGCGGTTGAGGGAGCAGGCGGCGCGGGCGGAGGCGGCGCTGACGCCGCCGGTGGCGCCGCCGCCAGCGGCGATGGCACGAGTACCGTGGGACCTGGCACAAGACGCGTTTGGTCCTCAAGGGGCTGTTTTGCTTGGCTTTTTCGTAAGACTTGCCATCCGTTCAGCGAAAGACGCAATAGAAGCCCAAGTTCTGGAGATGACGAAGGAATTCGGCCGACTTCACGACGAGGCGGCGCAAGACGCGACGGACGTGGGTCTCGCCGATGACTACCGTCCTCCATGACCCCGAGGGAGGCGGGGGGCGGCGTTTGGGCCGCTCCTCGTCTCCTGTTTTGCTGGGGTCGTCAGGTCGTCGTGCAGCTCGAGATCCACCAGCTCGATCAGCGCTATGCGGCGCTGCGGATCGCCTCGCGGTCGCGGCAGCGGCGGCTGGTGGCGAGCTTGCTCGAGCACGGCCAGCAGACGCCGGTGACGGTGGTGCCGCACGTCGAGGAGCCGGATCGCTACGTGCTCATCGACGGCTACGCGCGTGTGCGGGCGCTGACCGAGCTCGGTCACGATCTGGTGGCGGTGCTGGTGTGGCCGCTGCCGGAGGCGGAGGCCTTGGTGCTGAGCCACAAGGCGTCGCGGCGGCGGCCGACGGCGCTGGAGGAGGGGTGGCTCATGTGGTCGCTGACGAGCGAGCACGGGCTGGGTCGTCGGGAGCTGTGCTTGCGGATGGAGCGGTCACCGAGCTGGGTGAGCCGGAGGATGGCGCTGGTGACGGTGCTGCCCGAGGTGGTGCAGCAGGCGGTGCAGCGCGGGCAGGTGAGCCCGCAGGCGGCGATGAAGTCGCTGGTGCCGTTGGCCCGGGCCAACGCGGCCCATTGCGAAACGCTCATCGCGAGCCTCGGCAAAGATAGCCTCAGTGTCCGCGACGCCGCGCGCCTGTACGACGCCTGGCGCAGCGCCGATGCGTCGGGGCGCGAGCGCATCGTGTCGCAGCCCGGGCTATGCCTAGCCGCGCTCGCCGACCCGGAGCCACAGACGAGCGCCGCCTCCCTTTTGCTGACCGACGCTCGCGTGCTCGCCCGCGCGGCGGCGCGCGCCGAGCGCAAGGTGACTGAAGACGCACTCGACGGCGCCGGCGAAGAGCTGAAGCGGTTGCTGCGGCGCTATCTACGGCAGGCGTCGACGGATCTGCAGAGCCTGCTCGTGCACCTGGACTCTCACGATGCTGGACACCGAGACGCGCACCGCCATCCTCCGGCTGCATCGTGAAGGGCACGGGCTGCGCCGCATTGCGCGTGCCTTGGGTGTGTCGCGCAACGCGGTGCGTCGCGTCCTTCAGACGAAAAGCACCGAGACCCCCAAGCTCGAGCGGCCGGGACAGCTCGACGAGCACCTCGACCTCATTCGTGAGCTGGTCGTCGTCTGCGAAGGCAATCTCGTGCGCGTCGGCGAGAAGCTCGCCGACGACGGCATCGAGGTCGGCTACTCGACGCTCACGCGCTTCTGTCGCCGTCACAGCATTGGCCGGGCGCCCAAGCCGCCGGCTGGGCGCTACGTCTTCGAGCCGGGCGAGGAGATGCAGCACGACACCTCACCGCACGACGTGACCATCGGCGGCAAGCGCGTGCGGGTGCAGTGCGCCTCGCTGGTGCTGTGCTACTCCCGCCGGCTCTTCGCGAGGGTGTACCGGCGTTTCCGGCGTTTTGAATGCCGCGCATTTCTAACGGAGGCCATCGTCTACCTCGGCGGCGCCGCCAGCCACTGCATGGTCGACAATACCTCGGTTGTCCGCGCGCATGGCACGGGCCGCGACATGGTCCCCGCCGCCGAGATGCTCGCGCTCGGCAAGCGCTTCGGCTTCGACTTCATCGCCCACGAGGTCGGCGACGCCAACCGCTCGGCGCGGGTCGAAGGCCCATTCAACTTCGTCGAGAAAAACTTCTATCCCGGCCGCACCTTCGACAGCCTCGAAGATCTCAACGCGCAGCTGCGTGCCTGGTGCGACAAGGTCAACGCCGGCCCGCGCAAGATCGACGGCCAGCGCAACGTGGTGCCGATGGAGCTGTACGCGGCCGAGCAGCATCTGCTCAGTCCGCTACCGCTGCACATCCCCACCGTGTACGAGCTTCACAGCCGGCGGGTGGACGCCGAAGGCTACGTCAACTTGCACACCAACCGCTACTCGGTGCCGTCGCGCTTGCCCAACGGCGAGACGGCGGTCGGGCGCTGGCTCGAGGTGCGCGAGACGCTCGAGGCGATCCTCGTGCTCGATGGCCACGACGAAGTGGCACGCCACGACCGGCTCGAATCTGGGCTCGGCAAACGCGTCACGCTCGAAGCGCATCGCGACAGCCGCCGACGAAAGCGTCGCATCGAGCCCTGCCGACAAGAGCGTCTGCTCGCCGCCGCGGCCCCTGAGCTCGCCGAGCTCGCTGCCCGCTTGCGCAAGCGCCACGGCGGCCAGGGCCTGCGCCCCATACGGCGGCTTCACCGCATGTACCTCGAGTACCCCACGCCCTGCCTGATCGACGCCGCCCGCACCGCCTTGCACTACGGCCTGCTCGATCTCGGCCGGCTCGAAGCGATGACCCTGGAGCGGATCCGCGGTGACTTCTTCCGGCTGCCGATCGAGCCGTCGACTTTGCCCGCACCCGCTCCCGACGACCCCCACCGAGAGGAACACGACGATGGACGACGAACTGGACCAGCTGCTGACCAACCTGAAGCTCCGCCGGGTCGCGGTGATCTATGAAGAGGAGCTGGCGCGCGCCGAAGAGCGCGGCATCAGCTACACGGAACTCTTCAAGCGCCTGCTCCGTGAGGAGCTGCAGGACCAGCAGGCGCGCTTCCTCGAGCATCGGATCAGGCGGGCGAACCTGCCGGAGCGCTGGACGCTGGCGACCTTTCCATGGCGCCAGCAGAAAAGCGTTAAGCGCCGCACCATCGAGCAGCTCGCCGAGCTCGACTTCATCGGCCGCGCCGCCAACGTCGTCTTCATCGGCGACACGGGCGTGGGCAAGACGGGCCTGGCGAGCGCGATCCTGCTCAAGGCGCTCGAGGCTGGTTACCGCGGGCTCTTCATCAAGGCCCAGGAGCTCTTCGACGATCTGTACACGAGCCTAGCCGACCACTCGTCGCGCACGCTGCTCAACCGGCTGTCGCGCTTCGACCTCTTGGTAATCGACGAGATGGGCTACCTGAACCTGCGCCCGGAGCAATCGAACATCTTCTTCAAGCTGATGGAGGAGCGCTACGGCCGACGCGCTACCATCATCACCACCAACCTCGAGTACGAGCGCTGGTACGACTTCCTGGGCAACAAGGAGATGGTGGCTGCGCTCCTCGACCGCCTCCGCCACCGCTGCCACACTGTCCGCGTCGAGGGCGAGTCCCTCCGCACGCCCGAGACCTGAGCGGTGCCGCCCTCCGGGCTGCCCACACCGGCCTAGCTCGCCACCGACCCCGAGCT
>JAEYOT010000310.1 GCA_023411445.1 Pseudomonadota bacterium | reverse complement strand
CAGGATGCGAGCGGCGCCGCGGCCGCCGTGACCTGCTGCCATCCGCCGGCCTTAGCAAGTCGCCCGGCTTTGGGCCAAGTTCGAGCAAGGCCGAGCCGCGCGTGGTAGCCTGGAGCTAACGTGTCGCTCGCAGCCCTCGACGCCCTCACGTCCCTGGAGCCCCTGCTTACTGAAGAGGAGAAGCTGGTGCGGGACACCGTGCGCCGCTTCATCCGCGAGCGCTACCTGCCGCGCTCCGCTGAGCTCTATGAGCAGGAGCAATTCCCCAAGGACCTGGTGCCGGAGCTTGCCGCGATGGGGCTGCTCGGCGCCAGCATCTCCGGCTACGGCTGCGCCGGCATGGGGGCGGTCACCTACGGCTTGCTCCTGCAGGAGCTGGAGTACGGCGACAGCGGCCTGCGCAGCTTCGTCAGCGTACAGGGGTCGCTCGCCATGTACGCGATCTACTCGGCCGGCACGGAAGAGCAGAAGCTGCGCTTCTTGCCGCGCATGGCGCGTGGCGAGCTCATCGGCTGCTTCGGCTTGACCGAGCCGGACAGCGGCTCGGACCCGGCATCCATGGTCACCCGCGCCCGGCGCGACGGCAGTGACTTCGTGCTGACTGGCACGAAGATGTGGATCACCAACGCCCCGTTCTGTGATCTGTGCGTGGTCTGGGCCAAGGTGGACGACGGCGGCCCTGAGTCGATCCGCGGCTTCATCGTCGAGCGCGGCATGAAGGGCTTCGAGACGCCGCGCATCCACGGCAAGATGAGCCTGCGCTCGAGCGAGACCGGCGAGGTCGTGCTGGACGGATGCCGCGTGCCGGCCGAAAACGCCATGGAGCACAAGCCGGGCCTCGGCGCCGCGCTGCGCTGCTTGGGGCAGGCGCGCTTCGGCATCGCCTGGGGCGCGGTGGGAGCGGCCAAGGCCTGCTTGGAGACGGCGGTCAACTACGCGAACGAGCGCGTGCAGTTCGGTGTCCCCATCTCGCGCAAGCAGCTGGTGCAAGAGAAGCTCGTGGAGTGCGCCTCGGAGATCGTAAAGGCGGACCTACTGGCCTACCACTTCTCGCGGCTCAAGGAGCAGAACGGCTCGGTCACGCCCGAGCAGGTGTCGCTCTGCAAGCGCAACAACGTCGGCATCTCATTAGAGGTCGCCAGGACATGCCGCAACCTCTTGGGTGCCAACGGTATCCTGCTCGAGTACCCGATCATTCGGCACATGCTCAACCTGGAGAGCGTGTACACCTACGAGGGGACGCACGAGATCCACACGCTGGTGCTCGGCAAAGCGCTGACCGGCCAGAGCGCGTTTTGAGCGGGTGCTCGGAGCCAGCGCGCGCTAAAGCACTTGCTTCAACCGCGTGATTTCGCCGACCTGCTGCGGACAATCCGTGCGCGTTTGTTCGCGCCGCTCGCGAGAGCTCAGCCGCCTCGATCGGTAGTGAGGTAACGTGCAGAGCGGGCCTTCGCCATGCTCCTGCCATCTAGCGCTGTCATCGCTCAAACGCTCTGCACGCGCTGGTCAGCCAAGTCGCGTGGCGCCGCCGCCGCGGTACGCCGTAGCGATACCCCTCAGCGCCTGCCGCTGAACCTGGCGCGGCTCGGTACCAGCGCGCTGTCCTGGCACGACGTGGAGCTGAGGGAGCCGCATTTCTTGCCGGTCGAGGCGTACCGCGAGCGGGAGCTGCCGGCGCGGCTACTGCGCGTCGAGCTGGCGCTGAGCTCGGAGCGCCTCGTCGTCAGCGCGCTCGGCAGCGAGCGCTTCCAGCTGTGCGCGGGGCAGACCGGCATCATCGTCTACAACCTCACGTGCGAGACGTTCGACGTCGGCGCGCCGAGCGTCGAGTACCAGCAAGCGATCGTGCACCTTGCCTACGGCATGCGGCCCAGCGTCGAGCTGTTCGCGCGCGCGCCGGAGGAGTCCTACGTCAGCATCCGCAACCTGTAGCGGCTCAGGCCTTCTTGCCCATGCCGACCACGAACACCTCCGAGCTCACCTGGCGCGTGCCCTCCGGGCGAATCGTCCGCACCGTGTCGTAGGCCGCGCGCACCTGCAGCTCGGCGGCTTTGTAGTCGCCGGACATGATGATCTTGGCCGCGAAGTGCGAACCCGGCTTGCCGAACGCCAGCGCTACTTGCAGCGCGCGCAAGAACAGCTCCGTGCTGCGCGCCTGATCCTGAAACTTCGAGCCGGAGGTGTTGGGCGCCATGTCGCTCAGCACCACGTCGTACGGGGCGTGCGCAGCCAGTACCTCGCTATCCAGCGACAGCGCGTCGCCCTCCAGCACCTCGACGTTCGCACCGAACACCTGCTGAATCGGCTTGATGTCGATGGCGTACACGTGACCGACTGGTCCCACGCGCTCGCTGGCGTACAGCGTCCACGACCCCGGCGCGGCTCCCAGATCGATCACGTTCTGCCCGGCCTTGAGCAGGCGCATGCGCCGATCGATCTCTTGCAGCTTGAACACGGAGCGCGCGGGGTATCCCTTCGCGCGCGCCTCCATCGTCTTGGCGTCCGGCCGTGAGTAGGGGTTTCCGCGATTCTTCAACGCGCGCTCCGAGCATCGGATAGCACGACCGTCGCCAGGAGGCTCTTGCTGGGGTGCGGGCCGTCCAGCGCGTCCGGGCAATCCAGCTGGCTAGGCAGATCCCGCAGCTTGAGCTCACGACCCGCCTGCTCGGCCGCCACCTGCACGTAGCGTCGAAACGCCTGCAGGCTCGTCTTCTTGTGGTTCGTCACGGCCAAGAGCACGCCGCCAGGAGCCAGTAAACGCAGGCAGTCGGCCATGAGCGCCACGATGTCGCGCTCGAACTTGAACGTCGCGCGGCCCACCGTGCCAAAGCTCGGCGGATCCAGCACGATCAGCTCGACCTTGCGGCCGTGCTTGACCGCCCCGCGCACGAAGCGCACCGCGTCCGCCTGCACGAACTCGTGGCGTGCAGGGTCCAGGCCGTTGGCGATGAAGTTGGCTCGGCCGCGCTCCAGCGCTCGCCCGCCCACGTCCACGCTGGTGACGCGGGCCGCGCCGCCGAGCGCAGCCGCCACGCTGAACGAGCACGTGTACGAAAACAGGTTCAGCACGTGCTTGCCGTCTGCTAGCGAGCGGATCCGCTGTCGATTGTCGCGCTGATCGATGAACAGTCCCGTCGAGAGCCCGTCGTCCAGTTGACACAGCACTCGCATGCCGTGCTCCTCCACGCCAAGGTCACTCGGCGCGGGCACGCCTGAGAGCGGCTCGACGGGCGCAAGCTCGAGCGCGCCGACACGCCGCAGGTCACGGCGCTCGCGGCGCTTCAGGTACACGCCGCACATACCGCGCCGGACGAGCAGCTCGGCGATGGCCTGCGCCTGCTGCTCCGCCTGCTCGCTCGCCACGGACAGCACCGCGTGCTCCCCGTAGCGATCCACGCTCACGCCGGCCAAGCCGTCACCCTCCTCCGCCACCACGCGAAACACGTTGCCGCCGCCCAGCAGCGGCCAGCGCAGCGCAGCGGCATCAAGCAGCCTGGGCTCGAAGCGCTCGAGCGGGACAAAGCTCGAGCCCGTGCGCAGCCAAACCTCGAGCTCCTCCGGCACCGGCGCCTGAAAGCGAGCGCCGAGCACGCTGCGCTCGCGGCAATGCAAGAGCAGGCGCCACGCGGGGGCGCCGCCGTACAGCGCATCGCCGGCGATCGGCGCACCCATGGCGGCGAGCTGCACGCGCAGCTGATGCATCCGACCTGTGCGCGGCAACAGCTCGATCAGCGCGCGTCCGCCCTGCTCGGCCAGCACGCGGTAGGCGGTGACGGCGTGATCCCCACCCGCGCTCACCACGCGGCTCCGGCGCTTGTCGCTGAGCAAGCGGTGCTCCAGCACGCCCGCTTTCTGCAAACGCGCGCGCCCCGAGAGCGAGACCGCCGCCACGTAGACGCGCTCCGCCTCGCCGCGCTCGATCTCCGCCGCGACACGCGCGTTCACGTCCCGGCTGGTCGTGAGCGGTAGGACGCCGGACGTGCCTACGTCCAGCCGCGAGTGCACGCCGAGATAGCCGTCGTGCCCTTCGGCGCGCAGCAGGCTCGAGAGCCGTGAGACCAGGTCGGAAGCGAGCCGCTCGTCACCGCCGTGCACGACCATGCCGGGCGGCTTGTCGATCACCAAAATGCCGTCGAGCCGAGCGATGATGCGCT
>JAEYOT010000664.1 GCA_023411445.1 Pseudomonadota bacterium | reverse complement strand
TCGCGAATCAGCGCTTCAGCCACGAGCAGCACGCGGCGCCGCACGGCGCCGCTCGCTCCGCGCAGCACCACGTTGAGGCGATCGTCTTTGGGACGAGCCTTGGAGGGCGAGACCAGATCGGACACGTCCACTCCCAGGGATGAAGCGATGCGCTCCATCGTCTCGAGTGACGGATTCGCGTTGGCAGACGCGCGTCCTCGCAGCACGCGCTCGAGGCGCGCGACGGTCTCCACCGTGACGCCTGCGCGAGAGGCGAGCTCCGCTTGCGTCATGCCGGCTTGGGTTCTTAACTTTCGGACTTGTTCAGCGAGAAAAATCGCAAGATCGGTCACTTATAGAGCTCGCAAACTCCCCGGCCTGAAGCGGTGTGGAGGGTCAACGATTCCGCACCGCATGTCATTAGAACTGTGCTCCTGGACGTGGCAGCCGTTTCAGTTGTACGGCCCCGCCACCGCGCACCCTAGAGATTTAGGTTCAAATGGCGCGAAAGCAAGTGTGGCTAACGCGCGCACCCCTCGAGCCGGTCCAGAGGCCGGTGTGCATCGCGCCGAGACGGCTCTCACCCTGGAGGTAGCGGCTCGGGCGCAGGTACGCGGTCTTCGACGTGAATGAGGCGAAGATGCGCAAACACTGTGTCGAACAGGCGCAGTCGCTCAGCGAGCTCCGCTTCCGTGGAGCACTCCGTGTGGGCGACCGCCGCGATGCACTCGCCAACGCCGGCGCCGACAGCCAGCACCTGGCCTTGGAGGCGCTTCTCGCGGCCCGGCAAGCTGAACAGCGCGATGCGCGTTAAAAACCCTGCTGGCGCGCGCACGCTGCGCTCCGCGACCAAGCTCGTCTCGTCGCGCTCGGCGAGGTTGGGGACGCGAGCGCGGAGCTCCCGCTCGCAGTCGTCCACCTGGAGCAGGCGTGAGGCTCGCCAGCGGCGCAGGCTCAAGCTGCTGCCGGTCGGCTCGTGCCGCAACTCCCAGCTGGAGCCGCTGGGGCCGAGCGAGGGGCTGACCCAGGCGCGCGCCTCCGGCGCTGCCAGCTTGATGCCGTGAGCTGGCGAGCGGAGCACCCCCCACTCCCGGTCTTGCAGCGCCGGCTCGGCTGCGGCGGGCGGGGCGGACGGCGGCGGAGCAGGGGGCGACGCGGCCGGCGGCTGACCCGAGCAGGCGAGCATCAAAAGCGGGAGAAAGAGCCCCCAGACGGCTCGCGCGAGCGGCTGCTTCACGCACGTTTTCAAGGGAGTGCGGGCGAAGATATGCTGCCCGTAGCGTGAGCCCAAGCGGTTTTGCGCCCCACCGCGATGCAAAGAACCCCCCGAGCCATCGACCTGACCGCGCGCGAGTTCGAGCGGCGCTTCCGTGAGCTGTCCTCCGGCTTGGGTCGGGAGATCCAGAACGTGGGCTGCGTGGAGTGCGAGCGCTGCGTGGCATGCAGCGAGTGCACCTTCTGCAAAGACAGCGAGCGGCTCGTGCGCTGCCACTTCTGCGTGCGCTGCGTCACCTGCACGGAGTCGCTCCACTGCCGTGGCTCGAAGGGCCTGATCGGGTGTCAGCACTGCGTGGACTGCGAGGGCTGCTCGCAGAGCTCGTACCTGGTGCGCTGCATCTCGCTCACGTCTTGCCAGTACTGCTTTGGCTGCGTGGGGCTGTCGGGCCGTGACTTTCACGTGCTCAACGAGCCGTACGATCGCAAGCAGTACTTCGCGCTCACCGAGCGCCTGAGCCGAGAGCTGGGTTGGTGAAGGCTCCTGACCCTACGCTCGAGGCGCTGTGGAAGAACGTGCTGGACCGCTGGGACCACGATCCGGCGCACCACGCATTTCTGGATCATTGCCAGCGCGTCGAGCGTTTGGACGAGGCCGCGGTTCGTTACCGGGGGATGAAGGGCGACCGCGACCGCGGCCCCGGCGCGGAGAAGCGCCTGAACGCCGTGCTGCTCCTCGCCATGTCCAAGCTGGAGGTGAGCCGTGAGCGACCCAAGTCGGGCGGGGGCGTCCTGAGCAAGCTGCTGCTCACCGCGTTCTTCCTCACCGGGTCGTTCGTCGTGCTCTGGTACCTGCTGCGGACGTGACGCCTTGGCGCGCGCCGTCGTGGCACGCTGTGGCGGATTCCTACCGCGCGGAATAGTTCAAGCTTTCTTTCGGTTTCGCCCCCGCGGACCGGTGTTATAGAGGCGCCGGAAGGAGGCTCTGACTATGAAACGTTCTCTCATGCTCTTGGCTCTTGGAACGGCCCTTGGTTGCGGATCGGATCCGCCGCCTCCGGCCAATACGGCTGCCGACGTCGCTCCGCCCGCCCCGCCCCCGGCGGCGCCCGTCACGGCGAGCAACCCCAAGCCGGATGACGATCCGAGCAAGGGCAACATCAACATCTCGGACGAGATCAAGAAGGCCTGCGGCATCAGCGACGCCGAGGCGTACTTCGCTTACGACTCGGCCAACATCCGCGAGCAGGACAAGGCCGTCCTGAACAAGCTGGCGGTGTGCTTCACCACCGGCCCGCTCAAGGGTCGCGAGATGCGCCTGGTCGGCCACGCCGACAGCCGCGGCGAGGAAGACTACAACATGATCCTCGGCCAGAAGCGCGCGGACAACGTGAAGTCCGCCGTCGTCAACGCCGGCATGACCGCCGCCAAGACGCTGACCACCTCGCGTGGTGAGCTGGACGCCACCGGCTCCGACGAGGCGAGCTGGGCCAAGGATCGCCGCGTCGACATCGTGCTCGGTCAGTGAAACGACGCCGATAAATGACTCCTGCTGAAGCTCCGAAGGTTGCGGCGCTCGACCCGATCCAGCTCGTGCTGGGCTCGTCGGGCGTCGTGCTGATCGTGCTGGCGCTGCTGGCGGTTGCGTCGGTGGTGGTCTGGCTCGTGTGGTTCTTGAAGTCTGCGCAGCTGGGCCGATTGCGCCGGGCCGAGCGCAACTTCGAGCTCGAAGCCGAGACGGCCGAGCGCGCCAAGGACTTGATCGCGATGGCGTTCAAGCACAAGGACGCGCCAGGCGCGCGCATCGTGGTGGAGCTGTCCAAGCGGCATCACCAGCGCGGTCTCACCTCGGAGCTGCTCAGCGCGGTCGCCAAGCGCGCGCTGGCGACGGAAGAGCAGCGGGCCACGACGCTGATGCCGACCTTGTCCAGCATCGCCGCGGCCTCGCCCTTCGTCGGCTTGTTTGGCACCGTGTGGGGCATCATGCAGGCGTTCTTGCGCATCGGCGTGGAGAAGAGCGCTTCGCTCCCGGTGGTGGCTCCCGCTATCGGCGAAGCGCTCATCGCCACCGCCGTGGGCTTGGTGGCGGCCATTCCCGCCACCATCGCCTACAACTACGTGGATAAGCGCATCGCGGACCTGATGAGCGAAGTGTCGTCGTCGGCCGAGGCCTGGGTCGAGGTGCTGGTGCACGACCCGGCCGAAGGCGTCCACGCCGTGCCGTCGCAAGCAGCGTATGGCTATCAGCGTCGGTAGAGGTCGCCGCGGAGGCTTCCGCGACATCAACGTCACGCCCCTGGTGGACGTGATGCTGGTGCTGCTCGTGGTGTTCATGGTCACGGCGCCGCTGCTCACCACCGGCCTGCGCATCGACCTGCCGGAGGTGAACGCCGCCTCCACGCCGGTGAAGGACGCGCGGCTGCTCATCTCCGTCACCAAGGACGAGCGCGTGCTGTTCGGTGAGGAGGACGTCACGGCTCGCGTGGACGACGCTTTGAAAGAGAGCCAACGCGTGCAGACCGAGCGAGAGCTCTACATCCGCGCGGATAAGGACGCGCGCTACGAGATCGTGGCCAAGGTCGTCGCCGCTGCGCGCAACAGCGGGGTGGAGTCGCTCAACCTGCTGGTAGAGCCGGAGATCGTGGACGCGCCGGAGGGCGCCGCTTCCGCGGCCGCGCCCCGTGGCGCTCGTAACGACGCGGCGGCTAGCGGAGGCAAGTGAGCTCGGCGGCCGCGCCCGTCTTCAAAGCGCGCGAGGTCGCGGTCGCGCTCTTGCTCGCCTTCTTGGTCGAAGCCGGCATCCTGCTGCTGTGGATTTACGGCGGCGCCGGCGGCCTGCACGTGAAGGCCGAGGCGCTGGAGGCCCCGCGTGAGGTGCCGATCAAGGTCAAGCCGGTGGTGGACGAGACCCCCATCCTCAAGCTGGGCGGCAAGAAGAAGGCCAAGCTGCCGGACATGTGGAAGAAGCAGGCGCCCGTCCAGCGTTTCGAAGAGACGAGCGCGCCTTCTCCCAAAGCCGACAAGAACCCCGCCACCTTGCCCTCCTCCAAGCTGACGCCGCTGGACGCTTCAGCGCCGCCGCCCGACGCGGAAACCGCCAAGCAGGTCGACCAGGAGCTGACGGAGGCCACGCCCGACGCCGAGCCCACCGTCGAGGGTGAAGGCGCCGCAGACGGCGTGAAAGAAGGCACCGAGACGGACCCGCTGAAAGCGCGCGCCATCAGCGCCTACCACGCCAAGCTGCAAGCCTGGTTCAACGCCCGCTTCCGCCCCCCTTCGGAGGGCGCGCCCTGCGAGGAGCTGAAGAAGATGGGCGCCAGCGTGGTCGTCTCCGTGGGCGGGGACCGTAGTGTCGGCGGCTACTCGATCGTCAAGCCGAGTGGTAATGGTGCTTTCGACGCCAGCGTTCGCGCCATGTTGGACGGCGCTCGCGGTGAGCAGCTGCCGCCTCCGCCCCCTCTTTACCCTGACATCT
>JAEYOT010000208.1 GCA_023411445.1 Pseudomonadota bacterium | reverse complement strand
CCTCGGGCGGCAGGTCCCCGACGGGGAAAACAGAAGGGCCAACGGCCGGTAGGGATCGGTGAAGCTCAGCGGCTCACAGCGGGCCACCACTGTCAAGGTACGACTTGAAACGTCGCCCAGCGATGGGTCCGCTTGAGCGCAGTGTTATGCAGCTTTGCCGGCTCTACGAACGTGGATATGCATTCCGTTTGATCCAATCCGAAAGCTCGTGCTGATCAAGCTCGCCGGCGGCCAATCGCTCGAACGTAGTGACCGTCTCGACCTGCTCAGGCTTAAAGCTGAATCCGTTGACAAATAGAAAGGCCCGAACCGCCAGCAGCGCAACACGCTTGTTCCCATCGACGAACGCATGGTTCCGGGCCAATCCAAACGCGTACTCCGCTGCCAATGCGAATAGATCAGGATCGTCTCCATACGTAAAGAGCTGCCGCGGACGAGCGAGAGCGCTCTCCAGCAGGTTGGCTTCTCGCAGTCCATGACTACCTCCGAAAAGCCTGAGCGATTCGGCATGCAGCATTCGCACCTGTACCGTGGTCAGCCACGTCGGCTCTTGTATGGCCTCCATCACTTCGCAAGTTCTCGAAAGGCATCCCGATGAGTGCGCATGAATTCACGTGCGTCGTCGAGTGCTGCCACAAAATCGGGGTCATAAGGCGTCATATTGATTCCGTCGGACGTCGCCGAGACAAAGAGTTCATCCCCTTCCTGCAGGGCAAGGGCATCGGATACATGCTTTGGAAGAATGACGCCAAGGGAGCCGCCGAATTTGCGTACTTTCAGAGTGTCAGGCATGGGTGTGTGGTCTGATGTGCATCGCGTAGTGACACTAGTTCAACAATAGTTAAACGAATCTGTTCCAGAAGAAGCTGCATAACAACGCGTTCCGGCGGACCCAACGCCGGGCGACGTTTCACCTTCGGACGCATCGATGTCGGCCACCGCTGAACTTGACCGTTATACCGCATGCATTCCTAGCAGCCAAGTTGCCAGACGAAGCCATGGCTCACTCTCAATGGCAGCAAGTTCGACGAGATGGATCGCAATCATGGGACCTCCGGCCCATAAATAGACAGGGTGCACTTTCTGCTCCGCCATCCAGTCACGAGCGATCGCCACCACCACCAATGAGTCAGCCATCAACGAAAACACAATGAATGGATTCTCTATTGCCGGAAACAGGTGCCGAATCCTGAGCCAGGCCGGAGCAAGAGCGGAGATTGTGGCCAATAGCAGGAGACGTTTATGGCTTGCACCATTGCGCCGCATGACGATAGCCGACGCCACCAACACCCCGAATACCAGCATCTCGATCAGAATGTTGGTGAACTGTCCAAGCACGAAGCCCCCGCCGCCTGCGGCAAGGTCGCGGCGGGTAGCAAAAACGCCAATAGCAATACCGGAGGCTACGACTCCCATAGCCAGAACAACTCCAGCCCAGCCCCACTGTCGATGCATGCCTACCTTCTTACGCTGAATAAGTGTGGCCTGTAGAATGAAGAAGAGCAGCCAGCCGAAGAGGAGCGCACCATGAACGTGCACGGTGAGTGGAGCCTGAAAGGTACCTCTGGCAAGGGGGAGGAAGAAGGTCGTTGAGAACCCGATGACGGCGATAACCAGAAAACCTATCGACATGCATAGGAAGAACTTAGTCCGTTTGGCTTTCTTCTGGCTCACTGGCATCCTCTTCTTGTGCGGCACGACCCGTTCTCTACGTTCCTACCGCCCGCCTTCGGGCTTCGGCGGGAGCGTCTGGAGGTAGACCCAGATCGCGCGGAGCTCGTCGTCGGTCATCTTGGCGAGCAGCGGCCAGGGCATGTAGGTCGCGTTCAGCTCGGCGCCGTCCGGGCGGCGGCCTTCGCGGAGCGCGCGGATGAAGTCCGCCTCGGTCCAGTTGCCGATGCCTGTCTCGGGGTCGGGGGTGATGTTGGTGGCGGGGATGAACTCGGGCGGCGTGCCCGGGATCTTGCCGCCCGAGAAGCCTTCGCCGTGACAGCCCGTGCAGGTGACGGCGAGGTAGCGGCCGTACGCGGGCGTCACGCCGGGCGCGGGCGGCTCAGCGCGCGGGGCTTCGTGGTCGATCAGCTCGGCGGGCACCAGCGGCAGCTGCCCGCTCAGGTAGAGCACGCGCCCGACCGGCCCGACGCTGTTCGCCGGCAGCTCGTTGTCGACGGGCGGCAGCGTCTTGATGTAGGCGAGCAGCGCGCCGAGATCCTCGTCGCTCAGCGGGTAGAACTCCTGGGACGGCATGAAGAGCAGCGGCTTGCCGTCCGGGCCGACCCCGTGCCGGACGGCCCGCACCCAGTCGACGTCCGAGTAGGAGGCGCCGACGCCTCCGCGGCCGGTGGTGAGGTTGGAGGCGTAGAGCTTGACGACCGGGCCGGCGTCGATGAAGAGCTTGCCGCCCAGGTTCTCGCCGTGACATTCGAGACAGGCGCGGATGGTGGCGACGTGCTCGCCGTAGACAATCGCGGCCGAGTCTGTGGGCACGGCCACGGAGGAAGGGGTGAAGGCGTACGTGGTGTTGATGCGCGCGTTGCTCACCAGGTAGACGACGACGATCGCCACCGCGACGAGCGCCACGAGCGCCCCGAGCACGATGCCCGCCCATTTCAGAGCCTTTGACATGGGATCAGTCCGGATGGTGGTGGGGTGAAGAATGGGGCCAAGATAATGTGAAGTTTCTGCCAAGACCAGCCCCGCCCCCAAATCGCCGCCGCCGAAAACGGCGAAGCCTTCCCCCGGTCGCCGGGAGAAGGCTTCGCGCGCTCCGAGAGCGGACCTCCGAGAGCGGACGCTTACTTGCGCTTGCAGGTGAGGTCGGCTTCGGCCGGATTGAAGCTCAGGTCGATCGCGCTGCCGGCGGCCGGCGTCGTCACCTCGCGCGTGGTGCTGCTCGATCCGTAGACGGCGTGGAACTGATACGTCGTGGACGGCTGCAGCGTGAGCTGCGTCGAGGCCGTGATGCTCGACTCCGAGACGCTCCGCGTGACGTCCTTCGAGCGCAGGAACGTGTAGGCGTCGCTCGAGCCTTTCTTCTTGTAGGAGACGCTCAGCGCGTCGACGCTCTCCTCGGTGAGCTGCACGTCGAACTTCTGCCCGACGGGGCAGGCCAGCGACGCGTTGATCGTGTAGGGCTCGACGGTCGGCGCGCTTCTCACGTCCAGCGAGTAGGAGCCGTAGCACGGATTCGCGATCTGCGTGCTGAACTCCTTCCCCCCGACGGTCGCGGTGAGGGTGTAGCTGGCGCCGTCGAAGATCTGCGTCCTGCCGTAGTAGCCGAGATGTCCACCCAGATCGTGCAAACCTAGGCCCAGGCTGTAGAGCGTGAACGAATGCCGCTCGATGCTCACCCCCGGCCCTTCCAGCGCCAGCCGGTCGATCAGGGCACGACCGATAATCCCGTACGTTTCGAAGGAGAAATTGGCCTGGAGATCCAGGTCCGCACGGAGCCCGCAGGTGGACGGCCCGCCGTACGTCGAGTAGGTGTAGAAGACGCCCTCGCGGACGTCGCCGAGCAGCGAGGCATCGACCGTCGGCGCCGAGCCGCCCAGGCAGAACCGCACGCCCCATCCGGCGTCGCCGGATTCGAAGGCTCCCTGGCCGACCTTCACGAGCTTGTCGTCTGCCGGCGTATACGCCCAGACGTCTGCTCGGCGCTCGGATCCGAAGACTAAGGGGATGTAATGGTGGCCGAACAGCGTCTCCGGCAGCTTGACGAAGACCTCCACGCCGCCCGGGCAGGTGGCCGCCGTCTTGCCTGCGGCGCTCGTGCCGCCGTCGAACGTGGCCGCCGCGTTGCCGGAGGCGTCGGTCACCTTGAAGAACACCCCGCCGACCACCGC
>JAEYOT010000661.1 GCA_023411445.1 Pseudomonadota bacterium | reverse complement strand
CTCTTTGGCGTAGGCGTGCTCGGCGTACGCGCGCTCCGCCGCATCCTGCTCCCCGTTATCGCTCACGCCTTCTCTCCATCCGCGTCGTCGTCGTCCTCGTCGTCGTCCTCATCTTCGTCGTCGTCCTCATCCTCGTCGTCGTCCTCGTCTGCTTCCGCGAGGGCGGCGGCGGGCTTGGGCTTCGCCTTGGGATCGAGCACCTCTTCGTCGTCGTCCTCTTCTTCGAACGGGCGAATGGGGGCGGGGCGCGCGGCCGGGGCGGGACGCGAAATGCGCGGTCCGTCGATGGCGCGCTCCGACTCCTTCTGCAGCGCGGGCTGCTTCAGCTCGAGCGTGACCGCCTTGTCTTCGACGTCCAGCAAGGCGGCGTCTTGGCGCTCGACCTCGTCTTCCGTCAAAAGGTTCTTGCGCAGGAGGCGGTCGCGGACGCGAATGTCGTTCTTCAAAGTGTCGGAGATGGGCATCGTTTCTTCCGTCCTAGGGGCGGTCCGAGCGGCCTAGCCGCCGGAAGGGTCCTTCTCGTAGCGCCGGGGACCCCCTCGAAGCAAGCTCGCCGCTGGAATCAGCGCTTCTTCCGGGGGTCCGTCGCTGGCCAGCGCCGCTTCGGCCGCGAAAATCTCGCTCTCCTCCGCCGGCCGCACCTCCAGCACCTCGACGTCGAAGCGGACCTTCTGGCCCGCCAGAGGATGGTTGCGATCGAGGATCACGCTGTCCGGCGTCACCTCCAGCACGCGCAGCTGCACCATGCCGCCTGGGGCGTCGGGACCGTCGTCCTCTTCTGCATCGAACACGTCCCCTTCTTGCACGTCGGGTGGGAACTCGTCGCGCAGCACCTCCAGCACCGCCTTCGCATCTCGCTCGCCGAAGGCGTCCTGCGGCTTGAGCGTTACTTGCTTGCGCGCTCCCTCCGGCAAGCCGAATAGCGCCTCCTCCAGCGCCGGCAGCAGCGCGCCGAAGCCGCACACGAACGCCGCTTCGCTCGGCTCGTCTTGCACGGGCGCGCCCTCCGCGTCGTGGATGACGACGCGCAAGCGCACCCACATCTCGGGGCCAATCTGAAATCCGGAACGAGGAGCGCGCATCACGAGCCGCGCTCTTCGTAGCTCGAAGACGGCGGCGGAGCCAGCTCTCCCGCCAGCGCGCTGGCAGCCACGACCCACGGGCTCGCCAAGTACACGCGACCCGGCCCGCTCCGTCCCGGCAGGTTGCGATTGACCGCGCTGACCGTGACCTCGTCCTCCCGGCTGGAGATGCCCGGACCTGAGCCGATGCAAGCACCGCAGGCCGGCTCCAGCACGATCGCGCCCGCGTTCTCGAACAAGGCCAGGTAGCCGCGCCGTTCGGCGTAGTGCCGCACCGCCATCGAGCCGAGCTGAATGAACAGCCTCACGCCAGGAGCCACGCGCTGCCCTCGCCGCAGCCCATCGGCTAAGACCGCGGCGTAGGCGTCGATGTCCGTCGCCTTGGAGCCGGTGCAAGAGCCACCGTAGGCGATGTCGATGCGCGTGGGGCCGGCGGCGCGCACTTCGCGCAGCGCGCGACCGTTTCGCGGATCCGACGGCAGCGCCAGCATCGGCTCCACCTGAGACAGATCGAGCCGCACCTCCGCGGCGTACTGCGCCTCCGCGTCGGCCTCGGCCGCCAGCGGCAGCGCCACGTCAGCGCCGCGGCGCCGGGCCAGCTCCGCGCGCGCTCGTTCGTCCAGCGCGACGATGCCCGTGAAGGCCGAGCCCTCGACGCTCATGTTGGCGAGCGTCGCCCGCTCGTCGAGGTTGAAGCTCGCCAAGCCGGGCCCACAGAACTCCAGCACCCGACCGCTAAACGTTCCTTCGCGCTGCTCGGGCGACGACAGCAGCGCCAGCATCACGTCCTTGGCGCACGTCCCGGGCCGCAGCGCGCCGTGCAGCTCCACCTTGACCGTCTCCGGCACGCGCAGGCGAACGTCGCGCGTGAAGAAGGCGTTGGCCATGTCCGTGCTACCGACGCCGAAGGCGAGCGCCCCGATCGCGCCTGCCGTGCACGTGTGCGAGTCAGTCCCGATGATCAGGCTGCCGGGCTGGCCCAGCTCTTCTACGACCACGTTGTGGCAAATACCGTAGCTGCGCGGCCCGGAGGGCCCTTCAACCTCGTCGAACAGTCGCAGCCCGTGGCGCTCTGCGAAGCGCTCCTGCGCGCGCTTCAGCTCGAGCGCGTGATCGTACAGCTTGAGCTCGCGGTGCCGCGGCGTGAGCGCCTGGCCCAGCAGCGTGAGGTGGTCACGGAACAGCACGACGCTGTCCGGATCCGCCACTTGCGCCTGCTCGCCGAAGCCAGCGCGAAACAGCGCGTCCGCCATGGCCGTAACGTAGTCGTGCGAAAAGCGCAGATCGGCGCGCACGAAGTAGGATTGACCGGGCGCGACGCTCGGCACCCCCAGCTGTCCCTTGGCGCGCACCACCCTGGCCGCGATGATCTTCTCGATCAGCGTCATGGGCCGGCGGCTAGCGCTCACGGTCGCGGCGGCGACCTTCCCTGCCAGCCGCTGCGCGTTGTAAGCGAAGAGGCCACCCGCCTCCACCACGTCCCGAGCCAGCCCGTCCAAACCTTGCAGCAGCTGCCCGCGCGTGAGCGTGCCGCCCGCGAGCAGCTGCGCCAGGAGCCGAAAATCCGTCGAGACGTAGATGCCGAGGTTCTGGCAATTTTGCAGGAAGATCTTCTCGAAGCTCTTGGCGAAGATCAGGCGGATGCCCGCCTCGCGCAGCGCCATCGGCGCCGTCTCGCGCGAAGAGCCGTAGCCGAAGCTCTCACCGGCCACGAGCACCTGAAACCCGCCCGCTTGCACGGCGCCGGGCGGCACTTCGCCGCTCGCCAGCCCGACCAAGCAATAGCGCGCGAGGGTGGCGTCGAAGTAGTAACAAGCCCACGCGGGCGTGATCTCATCGGTCGACACCCGGTCGCGCAGCGGGCCCGCTGCGGCTAGATCCACGCAG
>JAEYOT010000658.1 GCA_023411445.1 Pseudomonadota bacterium | reverse complement strand
ACCTCTTCTTCGCTGACGAACGGGCACTGCACGCGGCGCGTCTCCGTGCCGCCGTTCAGCTTCACCAACATGTCACCGCGGCCGAGCAGCAGCTCCGCGCCCATTTCGTCCAAGATGGTGCGGCTGTCGACCTTCTGCGCCACGCGAAAGCCGATGCGCGACGGGAAGTTGGCCTTGATCATGCCGGTGATGACGTCCACGCTGGGACGCTGGGTCGCGAGCACGACGTGCATGCCGGCGGCGCGCGCCTTCTGAGCCAAACGCGCGACGCTGGTCTCCACTTCCTTGCCCTGCTGCATCATCAAGTCGGCGAACTCGTCCACCACGATCACGATGTAGGGCAGCGGATCGGGCAGCAGCACGCCATCGCCCGCGTCCTTGGACGTCGGCACGGTGACGGTCTCACCGTCCGCCGTGATGGCTTGCACCTCGTTCACCTTCGGCGCCGGCAGCTCCCCCCGGCGCACCTTCTCCACCCAGCCGTTGAACGTGACGATGTTCTTGGTGCCGGCGTTGGCGAACAGCTGGTAGCGCCGCTCCATCTCGTCCACGGCCCAGCGCAGCGCCGTGGCCGCCTGCTTCATGTCGGTCACCACCGGCAGCAGCATGTGCGGGATGCCGTCGAAGGGCGCAAGCTCCACCACCTTGGGATCGATCATGAGCAGGCGCAGCTCTTGCGGCGTGCGGCGCATGAGCAAGCTCGACAGCATCACGTTGAGGCCCACGCTCTTGCCAGCGCCGGTCGCGCCGGCCACGATCACGTGAGGCATCGACGCCAAATCCGCGTAAAACGGCGCGCCCACGATGTCGCGACCCAGCACCACCGGCAGCGGCGCCTTCTCGGACAGCTTCTCGAAGCGCTGGTCCTCGATCAGCTCGCGCAAGTTCACGGGGATGCGCTCGTCGTTGGGTAGCTCGAAGCCGATGCGGCTCTTGCCCGGGATGGGCGCGATGATGCGCACCTTGCGCGAGAGACCCAGCGCCAAGTCGTCGGCCAGGCCCGCCACGCGGCTCACCTTGGTGCCAGCCTCACACGTCACCTCGTAGGTGGTAACGGTGGGGCCGGGGTGGATCTCCACCACCTTGCCGGACACGTCGTAGTCCTGCAGCGTCTTCTCCAGCTGCTCGGCGTGCTCCAAGATCTTGGCGCGATCGATCTCGGGTGCCTGCGCCGAGGGCGGCTCGAACAGAGTCGACGCCGGCAGGCGAAACTCACCCCGACGCTGCGCCTTGTCCGCGTCCTTGGCCTTCTTCACCTCGGCAGCCGGGTTGGTTGCCACGATCTTCGGCTCGTCGGGCGTCGCAGCAGCTTCGCCCGTCGGCGTCTTTTGCGCTTCGAGGATCGCCGCGCTGGCGTCATCATCTGCTTCGTCGTCGGACGCTTCTTCTTGCTCGGGCGCGGGCTCTGCCGCCTTCTTGGCGCGCTTGCGCTCTGGCTTCTCCGGCTCGCCTTTGCTCGGCTCGCCCTTGCCCGACTTGGTCTTTTCCGCCTTGTCGGCCTTCTCCGCCTTCTCGGCGCGCGCGGCCGTGCGCGGCGGCGCGCCCGTCAGGATCTCTTCTTGAATGCTGGCGAGCGCAGCGCGGTCCGAAAGGCCGGCGCGCAGCGCCTCGGAGATGGCGAGCGGCGGCTCACCGGTGCTGTCGAGCGGGATCCACGACGGCTCGTCCTCCTCGAGCTGCATCAGGATCGCTTCGTCCTTGTCGTGCAGCTCGATCCGCGGAGCTTCGCGCTGAGTGAGCGCCTCCCGATCGGCGCGGCGCAGCGCGCGCGCCTGCGACCAGGCCTCGTACATCCGGCTGATGGAAGCGGAGACGCGCGCCAAGAGCAGCGAGAGCCAATCCGAGGCGCGCTGACACCAAGCGATGAAAGAGAAGCTGCTGCGGCCAATCAAGATCAGACCCACGCAGGTGAGCCCGACCAAGAACGAGCCCAGCGTCGAGAAGGCCTCGCGCGACAGCTCCCCGAACAACATGCCCACGTTGCCGGCGGCCGACGCGGCCCCGAACGCCGTGAGCTCCGGCGCGGCGACCTGCACCAGGGCCGCCAGGATCACGCCCACGAGCACGTCCGCGGCGACGCGGTAGCCGAGGTTCTGCGGCGTGCGCCCACGGAACAGCGGCGCGCCGAGCAGCGCCAAATCGAGCGGCAAGAGCCAGGCGACGACGCCAAAGCCCTGCACCAGGATGCCCGCGATCGCCGCCCCGGTCGCGCCCGCCAAGTCAGCTCCGCGCAGTGAAGGATCGAACGGGTCGGCGCGAAAGCTCGCGAGCGACAGCGCCAAGAACGCCGCCCCGAAGAACAGCAGCAAAGCCGCCGCCTCCAACATGCGACCGTGAAAGCGCGGGCCGCTGGGCCGATCGCCACCTCGCGCGTTGGCGGAAGACAGCGAGGACTCGGCCTCGAGCGCATTTCTGGGCGAAAACAGTCGAACACCCATCTTGGTCACCTTTACCTACATCACCCTACTAGTAGGCGGCAAGTTAGGGTCGACCCACATTCGGAATCGGCAGCCACTTCAATAAGAGCCGTGCGGCCGCTTCACCAAGAGAGTCACGAGCTTGAGTCCCGCTCGCGCGCGAGAGTACGATGACGGGTCTTTCGGCTCAGGGGCGAAGAACACCATGACGGGACACGGCCAAACACCTCGAAATTCAAAGAGAATGATGCGCGGACGGTTCCTGCCTGGCTGTGTGCTCCTCGGTGCACTGGCGCTCAGCACGGTGGCCTGCCGAACGGACAGCGACAACATCAAGGCCTGGGCCAGCAAGTCGCAAGGACCGCGCAAGCTCGTGGCCGTCCTCACGCACGACAAGTACCCGATGGACCTGCGCATCGAGGCCGCGCTGACGTTGGTCAGCATGAAGCCGCGCGGCGGGCGACGCGTCGGTATCCAAGGTACCGACGATCAACCGGGCCTGATCGACGCCTTATCCCAGATGCAGCCGGCCGCGCGCAACGCGATCGTGCAGAAGCTGGTGCCCAAGCTGCAGGAGGAGATGGTCAAGCCCCTGCCGCCCACCCAAGCGGGTGTCGCGGTCACGGATCCGACCGTGCCGTACAAGGACGCCGCCTTCGCCCTGCTCACGCACGACGGCGGCGCGCTCATGACCGACGAGGCTCAGCGCCAAGCTGTCAAGGCGACGCTGGCGACCTGGACCTCGACGAACTTCGCCGAGCGCTTGGACGACTCTTCGCAGATGTTCGGCATGGAGCAGGTGCTGCGCGAGCTAAAGGCCGACGGCGTGCGCTCGCTCCCGGAGCTGATCGCGCCCGGCGCCAGCAAGATCGACCGCCTCGCCGGCATCATCGCGGATTTTGGCGACGACGCGACCAAGGCCAAGGCCAGCGAAAAGCTGGTGGCGGTGGCCAAGGAAGTGAACTCGGACACCTGGATCAAGCAAAAGTCCGGCGTCGTGGAGGCCGCCAACAAGGCGTCCAAGCAGACGCCCACGCCCGAGCAGTTCAAGGCGCAGCTCGCGCAGTACCAGGAAGAGGAGCTACTCCGCGTCTTTTCTTCCATGAAGAAGGTGGGCGGTAAGCCCGCGGTGACCTTCCTGCTCGCCTTCGCGCAAGACAAGTCGCAGACGGAGAAGCGCCGAGCCGCCGCGCTGGCTGCGCTGCAGGGCAATCTGGACAAGAAGGACACCGCGCACGCGCAGGCCGTGCTGGCCATCGCCGGCGCCTCCGACACGCCAGACACCGTGCGCGAGATGGCGCTGCAGCGCACCGGCGAGCTGCCCCGTCCGCTCGTGATCGATAAGCTCTACGAGCTGTTCAAGCACGATAACTGGAAGGTTCGCTGGATCGCCGCCGAGCTGGTGCTCAAGATGAGCGAGACGCCTCAGCTGCCGGAGTTCTTCGCCAAGCTGGGGCAGGCCGACAACATGGCCATCACCGAGCCGCTCCGGTACGGGCAGCTGCTGGCCTCGATGAAGGGCACGCCCACGCCGGCTGAAGTAGCGACCAAGTACGCCGCTACCGGCAACCCCATCCAGGTCCGGCTGACCGCGCTAGGCTACTACTACAACGTTGGCACCAAGGCGGATTTGCCCAAGGTCAGCGCCTACGCCAAAGATCGCGCCGCCACGCCCAAGTGCAAAGCCAACGCCCAGGACTGCGACTGGAAGTGCGTAGTCCGCACGGAAAAGGGCGAAGAAACCAAAGAAGTCACGACCCTGGGTGAATTCGTGGAAAGCTGCGTCAAGCCGGCGATGGAGAAGCGCTAGGCTCGGCCAGGTAGAGCAGCGATGACGGTGGATCAGAACAAGAAGACCCAGCGCACGTTCCAGTGCAAAGACGCCCTGTGGCACAAGTTCGAGCAGATGGCGAAGGAGCTCGAATGCTCCGTGGACTATCTGGTCAACGACGCGATGAAGCAGTACGCGCGCCAGCGCGGCTACGGCACCGCGGCTGGCTCGCCCTCGATTCCGCCGCCGATGGCTGCGTCGCCGCCGTCGTCGGCCCCCGCGCCTAGCGGCACGGGGCTGGCCGCGCCCCCGCCGCCGCC
>JAEYOT010000154.1 GCA_023411445.1 Pseudomonadota bacterium | reverse complement strand
TCAAGATTTGCCCTGCGGCCGCCACCACGCCGCACAACAAGTAAAACCCGAGGTAGCGTCCGTGCCCCAGCGAATCCTCGACGTTGTCGCCGAAGATGTGGAGGAAGAGCATGTTGCTGCCGAGGTGGGCGAGGCCGCCGTGCATGAACATGCTGGTGAGCACGGTGAAGCCCTCACCCAGCGGATCCGTCAGCAGGCGCGTGGGCACGAGCCCGTAGCCGGCCACGATCGCGCTCTCGCCGGCCTGGCCCATGAGCAGCCATTGCCACACGTAGGCGCCGATGTTCGCCGCGATCAGCAAGTAGTTGACGAACGGAAAGGTCCGCGTCGGATTCTGGTCCTTGATCGGGATCATCCGTCCGCCTCCCTTATACCTTTCGTGCTAGGTTGCGCCCACCTTATGCGAGGCTCTGTTCTGGCGCTTGCAGCGGGCCTGTGGCTCGCTGGTTGTGGTGGGCAGCACTACAAAGGCGGTGTCTACGACGATGGGACGCTGCGCTTCCGTACCGGCCCCGTGCCTGCTAGTTGGCACAGCATCGAGGCGGACGGCACGCTGCTCGCCTTCAGGGACGACGCGGCGGGCGCGACCATCGCCGTCAACGGCCGCTGCGGGGTGGACGGGGACGACGTCCCGCTCGCCTCCCTCACGCAGCACCTGTTCCTGCAGTTCACCGAGCGCGACGTGAAGTCGCAGCAGGAGCTGGTGCTGGATGGCCGAGCCGCGCTGCGCACCGAAATGACGGGCAAGCTGGACGGCGTGCCCAAATCCTTCCTGGTGTACGTGCTGAAGAAGGACGGCTGCGTGTACGACTTTTGGCGCATCAGCGACGTTCCCCCTACGGATGTTTCGGCGTTCGAGAGCTTCGCGCGCGGCTTCGCCACCGAGGGCTGACATGACGACGCGCGCGCCTACGGACTCGTTGCCTCCCCCCAGCCAGGGTGAGCGCCGCAGCCTGGCGCCGCCGCCGCCGCCGAAGTTCATCGAGCGCCAGCTCGGCAAGATCACGGCCCTGGTGGAGGGCATGGGCGAGGTCACACAGATGACGTTCGGCGCCGTGCGCGCCGGTTTCCGCCGCCCGTTCGAGGGCCGCGCGATCATCGCGCAAATCGAGGCGCTCGGGGTGGCTTCGGTCGGCATCGTGACCGTGACCAGCGTGTTCATCGGCATGGTCATGGCGGTGCAGTTCGCGTTCGGCCTGCGCAAGTTCGGCGGCATGGAGTACACGGGCCGCGTCGTCGCGCTCAGCTTCATGCGCGAGCTGGCGCCGTCGCTCACCGCCGTGATCGTGGGCGGTCGTATCGGCTCGGGCATGGCGGCGGAGGTCGGCTCGATGGCGGTAAACGAGCAGATCGACGCGATCCGCGCGCTCGGCGCCGATCCGCTGAAGAAGCTGGTTTGGCCGCGCCTGGTGGCATCCATCTTGGTGATGCCGGTGCTGGCCGCGTTCGCGCTCGTGCTCGGCTTCGGCGGCGCGATGTTGATCAGCGACCTGGAGTTCAACATCCCGTCGGACTTCTTCTTGAACTCCGCGCTCAGCGTCGTCACCATGGCGGACTTCGCGAGCGGCATGATGAAGACGCCGGTGTTCGGCGCCATCATCGCGCTGGTCGGCTGCTACTTCGGAATGCGGACGCGCGGCGGCTCAGCAGGCGTCGGCAACAGCACGACGCGCACCGTGGTGGTGGTGTCCATCGCCATCTTGATCGCCGATTTCTTCCTCACGAAATTGGCAATCATCTTCTGGCCTACGAATTGAGCTCGGCGGCGCGCAAGGAGTTTTTTGCGCGGAAAACTCCAAATAATTGCGCCTTACTTGCCTTGACCGTCCGAGGATTGGACCGTAAGCTCACTCGTCTTGAGGCATTGGCTTCTCGTGGTGACGCTTAGTTCTTAGGGTTCACAGTGTGGAGCCGAGTGATGGAAGAACAAACAGCGACGCAGCGCGTTTTCACCATTTCCGAGGTGAATGCGTTGATTCCGGCGCTTTCTTCGCTCGTGGGCGAGCAGCTCAGGGAGCAGAGCGAAATCGAGCACGGCTTGGCTGAGCTGATGCGCCTGACGGGTGAGCCGCCGCGGTCACTGGAAGCCAGGGCGGCGGATTCGCCCGAGGTGGCGCGCCTGAAGAGCGAGCTACGGCGGCGCATTTCTCGTTATGAAACAGGTTGGCAACGCGTGCAGACCTGGGGCGGGGTCATCAAAGATCCGCAGACCGGCCTGGTGGATTTCTACGGCCGCGTGGACGGCAAGCTGGTCTGGCTGTGCTGGCGCTACGGTGAGGACTCGCTGGGGTACTATCACGAGCTTACCGCCGGCTACTCCGGCCGCCGCCCGCTCAGCGCGGAAGTAAAGCGCAAGCTGGTCAACTGAGGCACGTATTGGAACGGATCGATCGAGCTCGCGCCGAGCGAGCGGTGCGCGAGCTCCTACTGGCCATGGGGCGCGATCCGGACGCGGACGCGGAGCTTGCAGGCACGCCTGCTCGCGTGGTGGAGGCCTACGCCAGCGAGCTCTTGAGCGGCTACGCGGTGGACGTGAAGGCGCTGCTCGGTGACGGCGAGGCTGTCTCGGCGCATCCGCTCAGCGGCTTCGTCGCGCTGCGTGGCGTGGCCGTGAGCACGATTTGCCCGCACCACCTGCTGCTGTCGCTCGGCAGCGCCACGGTGGCGTACAAGCCGGGCAAGCGCCTGTTCGGTCTCGGCACGCTGGCCGCTCTGGTGGACGCCTACGCGCGGCGGCTCACCCTGCAAGAAGCGATCGGCGAAAACGTGGTGCAGGCGCTGGTGGAGCACGGCGGCGCCGAGGCGGCGTACTGCGAGATCAAGCTGGTCCACGGCTGCCTCGTGGCGCGCGGCTCCAAGCAGCAGAACACGGAGCTTACGACCACGGCGCGCCGCGGTCCGATCGACCCCGCGGAGCTTGCGCTCTCGCTCGGCGTGAAGCTCGAGGGCTCGCGTTGAGCGCCGGCGTCGCGCTCGTTACCGGCGCTTCGCGCGGAGTTGGTCGGGCGGTGGCGCAGCGCTTGGCGCAGCGGGGGCTGAAGCTCGCGCTGATGGGTCGCGCCTCCGCGCAGCAATCGGCGCTGGCGCAGTCGCTCGGCGCGCTGGAGCTGGTCACGGAGCTGACTTCCGCCGAGTCGCTCTCCCGCGCGGCCGAGCAGACCCTGCAACAGCTCGGGCCGCCCAGCGTGGTGGTGCATAACGCCGGCATGGTGGTGCGCGAGCGCATCGAGGCGACCAGCGTGGCCGCGTGGGACGAGCAGATGGCCGTCAATTTGCGCGCGCCGTTCGTGCTCACGCGCGCGCTCTTGCCGAGCATGCGTGCGGCGGGCCGGGGGCGCTTCGTGTTCGTGGGCAGCATCAGCGGTACGCTGGGCTCGCCTTGCGCGGCGGGCTACGCCGCCAGCAAATGGGGGCTGACCGGCTTCATGAAGAGCCTGGCGGAAGAGCTGACGGACTCCGGCCTGATGGCGTGCGCGGTGCTGCCCGGCTCGATCGATACCGACATGCTGAAGGGCAGCCCTTTCGCGCCGCGCATGAGCGCGGACGAGGTAGCGCGCTCGATCGAGTTCCTCGCGTTGGACGCGCCGCTCTCCCACAACGGCGGCACGCTCGAGATGTTCGGCGTCTGAGCGGGAGCCGCCGCGAGCTAAAGCGGCATATTGCCGTGCTTCTTGGGCGGGTTGTGGTCGCGCTTGTTCTTGAGCAACTGAAGGTAAGTCGCCAGGCGCGGTCGCAAGCTGCGCGGCTGGATCACCTCGTCGATGAAGCCCAGGCTGGCGGCTTCGTACGGGTTCATGAAGCGCGCCCGGTAGTCC
>JAEYOT010000129.1 GCA_023411445.1 Pseudomonadota bacterium | reverse complement strand
GTCGTGCGCTGCTTGCCGACGCTGCACGTGCTGGCCGAAGGCCGCTTCCGCTCACCTGGCTTGGTGGACCTGCAAGAGTTCGAGCGCGCCGTCCTGGAGCTGGCTGAGCAGCATCACGTGGTGCTCCTGCACGCCCCGTCGCTCGACAGACCGAGCGACCTACGCAGGCTCGACGCGCTGGCGCAGGCGGCCGTGGTGGTACAGCCCGAGCAAGCTCCGAGCATCCAGTTCGGCAACAGCCCGCTGCGGGCCATGTTGTGAACGCTCAACCGGCGGCGAAGCGCTGCTTGGCCACGATCTTGAAGAACTCCGGATCGCGCAGCAAGTAGCGAGCCGCCAGGCGTCGCGGCTCACGCCCCAAGCGGAAGGCCCACTCCAGCCCCAGCTGCGACATCCAGCGCGGGGCGCGCGGCATCGTGCCTGCGGCGAAGTCCACCGCTGCCCCGAAGCCAATGAGGACGGCGGGAGCCAGCGTGCGACGATTGCGGTCGCTGAACAGCTCCTGCTTGGGTGCGCCCAGGCAGACGAAGATCAAATCCGCCTTGGCGCGGACCAGGCGCTCCACGGCTTCACGCTCCTCGTCCGTCGCGGTGAGGCCGATGCGAGGAGCGAGCGTGTCCACGATTTGCAGCTTCGGCATGCGCTCGCGCAGGTTCCGCGCTGCCAGCTCTGCGACGCCGGGTCCGCCGCCGAGCAGCGCGACCTTCATGCCACGACCGGCAGCGCGCTCCAGCAGCGGCTCGAACATGTCCGAGCCGGAGAGCTTCTCCGGCAGCGGGGTGCCGAGCAGGCGCGCGGCCCAAAGAACAGGCGTGCCGTCGACCAGCGACAGGTCCGTCCGTTCGTAGGCCGCGCGGAACTCCGCGTCATGCTCCGCTTGGACAATGTGGTCGACGTTCGGCGTGAACACCGTACCGCCACGGCCATCGCGGACCAAGCGCTCGATGGCGTCCAAGGCAGCCGCCTTGTCCAGCACATCCAACGGTAGCGCGCCAACTCGGACGCGAGGATACGTCGTGCTCACGCGAAGCTGAGACGACCCACCCAGCTCGTCTTGCCCCACTTGACTGCTGCCTTGGCGATCTCGGCCATCGTCTCGGCAGGAGCAGTGGCAGCAGTGACTTCGACGCGCGGGATAGTTCGAAACTGCCCGACGCGCTGGTCATCCAGGATCCGGACAACGTCGTACATCCCTCGCTCGATGCGAACGATGCGGTACGTGACGCCCGCGACCTGAACCATACCTTTGACCTGCATTGAGCTCTGCTCTCCTATCTCTGTGTGCAGTGCGCCAGGGCCGTATGTACTGCGGAGGCCGGGCAGTGTGAAGCGAAAAACCGCTCGCGTCGAATTCTGCCTAGTCCGAAGTTCTGCTCACGCTCGCCATCATCTCAGAACAACCCTTTCGGTAGAGTTTCGGCCACACATCCGCGTTGGCTCGAGGTGAGACGGGGGCCAATGCCCTCGCGTTTCTCGCTCGCAAGGCTCGCGCGTCACGCGCCCGCAGCCTTGCGGGCCCGAGACCCCAAATCCCGTGCTATGGCTCTGTCGTGACTGCCGCGAGCTCGACCTCGTCCACCAAGCTCGAGCGCCTGCTGGCCCTGCTCCGGGACGCCGGTTCCCTCCTCGTTTGTTACTCCGGCGGTATCGACAGCGCGACGCTGCTGGCCGCCGCGCACCGCGCGCTCGGCCCTAGGGCCATCGGGATGACGGCCGTCAGCCCCAGCTTGCCGGACGCCGAACGCGAAGATGCCGTGCGGCTCGCCCGCGAAATGGGCGCCGAGCACCGGCTGGTGGAAAGCTCCGAGCTCGCTCGCGAAGGCTACGTGAGCAACGGCCCTGATCGCTGCTTTCACTGCAAGAGCGAGCTCTACGACATCGCCGAACGCAAGCGCGTCGAGTGGCAGCTGGCCGTGGTCGTCAACGGCACGAACACCGACGACCTGGGCGACTACCGGCCGGGGCTTCAAGCAGCCAAGCTGGCCGGCGTGCGCAGCCCATTCGTGGAGGCCGGCTACGACAAGGCCGACGTGCGCGAGCTCGCGCGTGAGCTCGGCGTGAGCGCTTGGGACAAGCCGGCAGCTGCTTGTCTCTCGAGCCGCATCCCCTATGGCACGAGCGTGACGCCCGAGCGACTGAAGCAGGTGGGCGACTTCGAAGCGGACCTGCGCGCGCTAGGCTTTCGCCGCAGCCGCGTGCGCTATCACGACAAGATCGCGCGCATCGAGCTGGACTTGGAGGACCTGCCGCGGATGCTCGAGCCAGAAACGAGAGAAGCCGTGGTCAAGGCTGGCAAGACCCACGGCTTCCTCTACGTCACGCTGGATTTGGCAGGGTACCGCACCGGCTCGCACAATGAAGTGCTCGCCGGGCGGTCACTGCGCGTCGTTTAGCGTCGGTCGCGGCGCGGGCCGCGATCGCGACCGCCACGGTCGCCGCCGCGGTCACGACCACCACCGCCACCGCGAGGCGGTCCCCCGCCCTGCTCGCGAGCACGAGCGATGCGCTCCTTGGCGCGCTCGCCTTCCTCGCCTTCGGGCAGCGGCACCAGCTCACGTCGCGTGAGACGCACCTTGCCGTCTCGCTCGACGCTGATCACCTTCACCTCGATCTCGTCGCCTTCCTTGAGCACGTCCGCCGGGTTCTCGACGCGCTCGTGCGCGATCTCCGACACGTGCAAGAGCGCCTCGTTGTTCGGCAGGATCTCGATGAAAGCGCCGAAATCCACCAGGCGACGAACGGTGCCCTTGTAGACGCGACCGACCTCGGGCTCCGCGGTCAGACCCTCAATGATCTGGATCGCGCGCTTCACCGCTTCCGAGTCTGCGCTGGCCACCGCCACGGTGCCATCGTCGTTCACGTCCACGCTGCAGCCGGTCTGATCGATGATGCCCTTGATCGTCTTGCCGCCCGGTCCGATGATGATGCGGATCTGGTCCGGCTTGACCTTCACGGTCGTGATGCGCGGCGCCCAGCGGTTGATCTCACGGCGGTGGACCGTGAGCGTCTCCGCCATGCGGCCGAGGATGTGGAGGCGGCCGGCGCGGGCCTGCTCCAACGCCTGCTCCAAGAGGCTGCGCTCCAGGCCCTCGATCTTGATGTCCATCTGGATGGCGGTGATGCCCTTGTCGGTACCGCACACCTTGAAGTCCATGTCGCCGAGGTGATCCTCGTCACCGAGGATGTCGCTCAAGATCGCGACCTTGCCGCCCTCGGCGATCAGACCCATCGCGATGCCGGCCACCGGCTTGCGGATCGGCACGCCGCAGTCCATCAAGCTGAGGCTGGCGCCGCACACGCTAGCCATCGAGCTGGAGCCGTTGGACTCGAGGATCTCGCTGACCACGCGGATGGTGTACGGAAACTCGTCGTGCGAGGGCAGCAGGCGCGTGACCGCGCGCTCCGCCAGCGCGCCGTGACCCACCTCGCGCCGGCCGGGGCCTCGCATCGGCTTGGTCTCGCCCGTGCTGAAGGGCGGGAAGTTGTAGTGCAGCATGAAGCGCTTCCAGCTCTCGCCGGTGAGCGCGTCGATCTTCTGCTCGTCGCTGGCGGTGCCCAGCGTCGCCGTGACGATGGCTTGCGTCTCACCGCGCTGAAACAGCGCGGAGCCGTGCACGCGCGGCAACAGACCAACCTCGCAAGAAATCGGGCGAATGGTGGTGGTGTCACGGCCGTCGATGCGCTTGCGCGTGTCGAGCACCATGGCGCGCACGACGGAGTACTTGCGGTTCTCGACCTCTTCCTTGACCAGCTTCTCGACGGTGGCGAACACCTCGGCGCCCATCTCGGCGGTGAGCGCAGCGACGACCTCTTTCTTGATCGCGCTGTAGGCCTCGTAGCGGGCCTTCTTCTCCTTGATGACGCACGCCACCTTCAGCTTCTCGTCGGCCAGCTTCGCCACCTGCGCCGCGATCGTCGGATCCAGCTTCGGCACCGCGAACTCGCGCTTGGGCTTGCCCACCGCGGCGCGCAGCTTCTCGATCAAGCCGATGATCTTCTGCGCCTCGTTGAAGGCGAAGTAGAGCGCGTCGATGATCTCCGTCTCGCTCGCCTCGTCCGCGCCGCCTTCGACCATCACGATCGCGTCCTTGGTACAGGCGACGATCAAGTCGATGTCCGCCTTCGCGGACTGGTCGAACGTGGGCAGCGCTACCAGCTCGCCGTCCACGCGCGCGACGCGCATACCGGCGATCGGCCCACCCCAGGGGATGTCCGAGATGTGCAGGGCCGCCGACGCCGTCGACATGGCCAGCACGTCCGTCGGGTTCTCCTTGTCGGAGGAGAGGATGGTCGCGATGACCTGCGTGTCCTTCTTGTACCCCTCGGGGAACAAGGGACGCAGCGGGCGATCCATCAAGCGCGAGGCCAGCACCTCGTAGTCGCGCAGGCGACCTTCACGCTTAAAAAAGCCGCCGGGGATCTTGCCGGCGGCGTAGGTCTTTTCCACGTACTCACAGGTGAGCGGGAAGAAGTCCAGCCCTGGGCGCTCCTCGGTCGAGACCGCGGTGACCAGCACCATGCTCTCGCCGTAGGTCGCCAGCACGGCGCCGTGCGCCAGCTTGGCGAGGCGACCAGTTTCCAAGGTGAGCTGGCGCCCACCAACCATCACGGATTCACGTACGAACATTTTGCTCCCTCCAAATCGGGATTAGTCGCTGTCGTGCGACGAAACGCCGGGAACGGGAGCCTCCTTCAGCCTCGATTCGTGGAGCGCTACGGCGCAGCGCTCCACGAAGCGAAGATGAAAGTGGGCCAGCCCGCGCCCGGGTGAAGAGTGTGAGCTTCTGCGGCTGCGCGTTACTTGCGCAGGCTGAGCGCGCTCACGACCTTGCGGTAGCGCTCGACGTTGGAGCGCTTCAGGTAATCCAGCAGGCGGCGACGCTGTCCCACGAGCTTCAACAAGCCACGGCGCGAGTGGTGATCCTTCTTGTGCACCTTGAAGTGCTCCGTCAGGTACTCGATGCGCTGGCTGAGGAGGGCGATCTGCACTTCCGGCGACCCCGTGTCGGTCTCGTGCGTGCGGAACTTGGTGATCGTGGACGTCTTGGCCTCAGGCGCGAGGGGCATGTGCTTCCTTTCGAATTCCTTTTAGAGCGCGCGAGTATACGCACGGTCGCCGGCCGGTCAACCCGGGACAGGACTTCGTCCGTTCAGGGGCGCAACCGCAACGGATATTCCGGATCTTCCGGGAGTTTCCCGTCCACGCGCAGCACCCGGACCTCGTTCGTGAGCTGCCCCGGGCGCAAGTAGCCGATGGCGCCGGGGAGCTTCTGTACGACGCGTCGCAGCGTAGACAGGCTCTCCACGGTCCGGGGCGGGCCGCTACCGCCGCGGAGCTTGCGCTCGATCCAGAAGCGCCCCACGGCGTTCGGATCCATCCCCATCACGACGCGGTCAAAGCCGACGCGGTCGTCCGTCTTCGGCGGATGGTTGAGCGCGATCAGACGGTTGCCCTCCGGGTCAGTCACGCGCTCGCTCCGAAACGCGCGCCGCACGTCCGCGAGCGAGAGGGTCGTCAACTTGCTGCTCGGCGCCACGATCAGGGCGAGGGTCACGTCGCTTCCGGCGCTCAGCTGCCGGGGAGCGAGCGTCACCAGCGCGATGAGCACGGTGCCGAGCACCGTGGGTAGCGGAAGACCCCGGGTCAGAGCCGAAAGACGCACGTCAGCCCATGATACGAGACTTTCGCGACGTTCTTAAGGCGAAGCCGTCATTGGCCCAGTTTTGCGTCGCTGTCGTGGTCTCTTCAGAAGCGCGCCCACGACGCCGCCGTCAGGGTCACGCCGTCAGGCTCGACGAAAGACCGCGCTGGACCGACCGCTGTCGAGCGCCAGCCGACCCGATTGCTGTCGTGCTCGTAGTCCAAGAACAGCGAAAGCGATACCGAACGGGACGCCGCGAACCGAGCCCCGGCGCGCACGTTGATGACCGGCAGGCGCCCCGCGCCGAGCGGCAGCGCCTCCACTTGCGCGCCGCTGCGCACGAGCAGCGTTTGCGCAGCGCCGGGCACGCTGCTCGGCAGTTGCAGCGCCGCCGGCAGCTGTGCCGCCACTTGCAGGCTGGGAGTCAGGCTGAGCGGCAAAAGCTCCGCGCTCAGCCCGAGCCAGCTCGAGAGTTCTCCGAAGCTGGCGCCCCGCGGTAGGCCCTCGCCCGCGATCAAGCCGTGCGAGCCGAGCAGGAGCAGCTCGGCGCTGCGCCAGCCCACAGCCGCGTGCGCCGCCACGATGGCGCCCCGCGCCGAGCCGTACAGCGCGGCTCCAGGCGCCGGGACGACCTCGAAGCGTGCGACGTCGCCGGCGCGCCGGACTCGTTGGGCCACCGTGACCACTTCGAGCGCCAGCGACGCCCCTCGCGACGCCGGCTCCTGGAACGCTTCCATTTCGCTGCGCAAGCTAGGCGGGCGGAACGGCTCCGCTGCCAGGTCTGGCTCGAGCGCGGCGCCGCCAACCACCAGCCGTAGCGACGCCCCCTCCGCGAAGCTCGCCGGCAACCCGACCGCGGCGGGTGCGCGCTCGAAGTAGCCGAAACCAGCGTCGAGCCGCAGCCATGCTCGCGGCTTGAACGTGCCACCAAACAGCCCGCCGACGCGACGCGCCTGCTGCGCCTGGCTCGTCCACTTGCAGGCAGCGAACAACCGCACCGCCGGCAGCTCGAGCGACAGCTCGACGCCCGGCGCGCCTCCCTCTTGATCGACGAAGATCGACTCGCCCCGCGCCGTGTCCGTTCCGCCCCAGCTGAGCCAGCGGAGCTGCCCGAGCCGGAGGTAGTCCGTATCGAACGGGAAACTGCGCAGGGTGAGCGTCGCGCCCTCCCCCGCCCACGCGACGCCCACATGACTGCTCAGGTCGCGCAAGCCGAGCGCGGCGTGCGTTAGCTGTTCGAGCGGAAGCTCCAGCCCGAGCCGCGCGTGGGCGCGAAGCCCGGGCAAGGTTCCTGGCTCCTCGAGCTCGGAAACGATGCGAAGCGCGCTCTCGTCACCGGAGCGCCTGCTCGCCGCTGGCTCGATGGTTTGCCCGCGCTCGGCGCCCGCGAGCGGGGCCTGAAGCAGCGCCGCCAGCTGCGTCTGCGTGCCGGCGGCCACAGCCGACGCCGGCCACAGCAGCCCGACGAGCGCGACGCAGGCGAGAGACCGCGCCCCATCAACGCAGCTTCGTGATGCGACCATCGCGAGCTCCGCTGAGGCGTGGCAGGTTGCGGCAGGCCCGGGCTGCCTGCGCCGCGTCGGGCGGGCACGCCAGGCCGAAGGTTTCGCGGCAGCGCTGCGGCGTGAGCGCCTGGAG
>JAEYOT010000105.1 GCA_023411445.1 Pseudomonadota bacterium | reverse complement strand
CGACCGCACCCGGAACGTAGCCATCGGTGAGCGCGAACACACCACGGTAAGCGAGGTGCAAGCCTTCCGGGGCGCACTCCAGCTCGACGATGCCAGCGGCGTTGCTGCGCTCGCTGCTCTTGGCCGTGGCTCGAAACCTCATGCCGCGGCGGAGCCTAGCGCGGCCTCCCGCTTCGTCCGGCCAAAAACGTGATAAACCGAGTCAGGATGCCGGTTTCGGTGGAGCGCAGCGTGGAGCTGTCGAGCGAACGCAGCCAGGTTTGGCGCGCCATCAGCGACACGGAGCGCATGAACCGCGCGGTCGGCCTGGGCCCGCTCGAGGTGCGCCCGCATAGCGATAGCAGCGCGGCGCGTTACCTGGTGAAAACGGTCTCCGGCGGCTTCCCGCTCGAGTACAGCGAGCGCCCGTTCGAGTTCAACGAGCACCAACATTTCCGCACTTACCGTGTCATGCACCGCGGCGTGATCACGTCGATGACGAACGAGTTCTGGCTCGAGCCGAGCGCGGCCGGCACGTTAGTTCGCTTCCGCTTGAGCGTGGAGCCACGCTTCCGGCTGCTCACCCCCATCATCAAGTTTCAGCTCGCCCGCTTCGCCAATCGCCTCGTGCGCGAGCTGAAGTACGTGGAATCTGACATTCGCGCCGGCAAGACAGCGAGTTTTCGCACCGGCCGCTCGGAGGTGGACCACACCTCGCTCGCCCGCACTGCCCGCGCGCTGGAGGCGGCGCTCCCGGCCGAGCGCCGTGACCTCGGCCACAAGCTGGTCGAGTACGTGAGCTCCGCTCCCGACGCGGACGTCGTGCGCATCCGCCCGTTCGAGCTGGCAGACGCGTTAGCAGAAGACGAGCGCGAGACGCTGGCCGCGTGCCTGTATGGCGTGAAGGCCGGTTTGCTCGAGCTCTCGTGGGAGCTGGTGTGCCCCAGCTGTCGCACCGGCACGGAGAGCGCCGAGGCCTTGTCGGAGCTGCCCGTCACCGGCCACTGCCAGTTGTGCGATCTCTCCTTCGAGCTGGAGCTGGATCGCGCGGTAGAGGCGACGTTCCGTCCCCAACGCGCGCTGCGCTCGGTTGCCTCCGGTCCTTACTGCATCGGCGGCCCGCGCCGCACGCCACACGTGGTGACACAAGCCATCGTCGCGCCCGGCGCCGAGCTGCAGCTGCTCGCTCCGCAAGAGCCTGGTCGCTACCGCTTGTTCTTGCGCGGCGGCGGCACCTGCGCGCTCGAGGTGAGCCCCGGTGGCGCCGGCGAGCTCGCGGTGCAGACCGCCGGACAGCTGCTCTCACCGGCCGCCGCCAGCGTGGCACCTGGCGCCCGCGTCACCCTCCACCACAGCGGCGAGCAGGAGACGCACGTGAAGCTCGAGCGCCTGCTCTACGCCTCGCGCGCCGCCACCGCACACATCGTCAGCACGCTGCCTGAGTTTCGGCGCGAGTTCTCGGGTGACTTGCTGCGGCCTGGCACTAGCTTGCGCGTGGCGCGCGTCGCGCTCCTATTCACGGATCTCACGGACTCCACCGCGCTGTACTCACGGGTGGGCGACGCCAAAGCCTTCAAGGTCGTGCAGGAGCATTTCGAGCTGCTGTTCGCGATCATCGAGGCGCACCGCGGCACGTTGGTGAAAACGATTGGTGACGCCGTGATGGCCGCCTTCGCGGAAGAGCGGGACGCCGTGGCGGCCGCCATCGAGATGCTGGAGCGGTTTCCAACGTTTCGTCGTGGCTTGCCAGAGGCGGGGCGTACCTTCTTGAAAGTAGGCGTTTATGCCGGCCCCTGTTACGTCGTTACCGCCAATGGTATCCTCGATTACTTTGGGCAAACGGTGAACCTCGCTGCCCGGCTGCAGGGCGCGGCGGGCGCCGGAGAGCTCGTGCTGATCGAGGCGGTGGCCGATGAAGCGCTGCACAGCGGCTGGCTCGGCGCGCATCGACCGAGCGAGCGTTTCGACGCGGTGCTCAAGGGCCTAACGGCGCCCGTTCGCGTCACGCGCGTCGTCGTGGACCGACCGGGAGATGCTCCCGCGCCGAGCAGCCCCCCATAAAAAAGCACCCCGGATGCTCAGGATTCATCCGGGGTGCCCCACTGTTCCTCCTTGCGCTACCCCAAGATGAAAGCGCAAGGCGGCACGGTGTAACCCCACGGCACCACGCTCCGTGTTTCAAGAACTTTTCGCGCAGCTTTCGGCAAACTCCGCGATACGCTCATCGATCAAGGGCAAGTCATTGTCCAACGTGGCCACATGGTAGCTCTCCAGCAGCTCCACCACTGTGACGTTCTTGCTCCCGACCAAGCCCTTGAGCGCTTTCGAGCTCTCCGGCGACACGCTGTGATCGTCACGCGAGTACATCACGAGCAGCGGACACGTGAGCTGTGCCAAGCGCGCGCGCACTTGCGGTAAGGCGTTGACCAAGGAGTTTCCGGCGGCGGCCGCGACCCAATCGTAGGCGTCCTCATCGCCGCCCTTCTTGATGTCGTTCTTGCTGAGGCCCGCTGCGCTGGCTGGCGCGATCGGCACCAGCTTCTCGATCAGCGGCGCGAGCTTCACCACCACGCCTCCGCGATCCAACACTTGCGCGTTGATCGTGACCACGCCGGCGACCTTCTCGCTGGTACCCAGATCCAGCACCAGCGTGCCGCCCATCGATAGGCCCACGGCGATCACGTGCTGCGTGCGAGCGCGCAGGCGTTCCAAACCCGCCAGCGCCTCCGCCCGCCAATCCGCGTAGCGGTACGGCAGCAAGTCGCGCGGGTGCGTGCCGTGCCCGGGCAAGCGCGGCAGCTCCA
>JAEYOT010000068.1 GCA_023411445.1 Pseudomonadota bacterium | reverse complement strand
GAGCGAGATGGTGGGCGGACCGCCGATGAAGACCGGGCTCGGTATGGCGAGCACCTTGGTCAGCGGCAGCACCATGCTGGTGGGTGCCTTCTTCTTCTTGAGCCGCGGGATCGGGGGCATGCCGACGCAGACGCAAGACAGCACCGGTAACGCCATGTAGCTGGCGGCCTCGCCATCGAGGCTCACGATGGCGCTGCCCATGAAGATCTCGGACTCGTTCGAGGGCGGTTTGACGAACACGCCGCCGATCGGCAAGTGAGGCGGTAGCGCTTGCCCCGCGCTACCCGCTTGCGCCCGCGGTAGCCCGGCGATGCGCGTGGTCGCGCCCAAGAACGGCACGAAGTCCATCGGATCGAACACCATCCCGATGTACGGGTTGGGCAGCGGCACCGGCGGAACCGGGCCGGGCGGCTGCATGATGTGGATATCGATGCCGAGCAGCGGATCCAGCGCCTTGGCCGCGGGCATCATGGGGCCGAGCCCTCCTTGGCTGCGCCCTGGCCCTCAGTCGGCAACCCAGGCGGCGGCGCTGCGCCTTCCAGCGGCGACGGCGTGTCCGAGCCCTGCGCCGGCGCTTGCGGCGCGGCCTTCGCCTGCCAATCCGGCCCCAGCAGCTGAGTCATCTGTTGATCGACCCCGTGGCGCTGCGCGTTGTAGCGCTCGCTTTGACAGATGCGCAGCATCGCATGGCCCACGAACGCCAGCGTGCTCGCCTCCCGCTGCTCCTGGCTGAGCTCGCGGCCAATGTTGAGCGCCTGCATGAGGTGTTGCCAGGCCGCGTCATAGGCCCCACCACGCTCCTCGCAGTAAGCCGCCATGCGCAGGCAATCGAGCTGCGCGAGCTTGTCCTGCGTCTTGACCGCGCTCGGCAGCGCCTCCTCGCCGTAGAGCTTGGCCCCGAGCGGCCAAGCCCCCAACGTCACGGCGACCGCGCCCATGCCTAGCCTGGACTGCAGCACGAGCGCCTCCGCCCATTCGTTGCCCCCCGCCACCGCGCGCGTCGCGGCGTCGCCAGCCTTGGTGAACGTCGCGAGCGCAGCGTGCGGATCGCCGAGGCCCAGCTCGCCCGTAGCGAGCGCTTGCAGCGCGGCAAACTCGAGATGAGGCCAGCCTTGCTGCTGCGCGATCGCGACCGCCGGCAGCGCATTGGCGCGTGCGCCCGCCAAGTCCTTCTTACCGATGGCGCCACCGATCTTGATGAACTGCAGGCGAAACTGGCCTGGCGGCTCGTTCGCATCCTTCGTACGAGCAGCGATCTCCTCGTACGCGGCCGGCATGTCCAGGTTCGCGTCGGCCGCCATGACGCGGCCCTGGTAGCGAGCCGCAAGCGCCGAGATTGCGGCGTCAGTCCCGTCGTGCGGAAGGATGTAGCGCACCTTCTCGTCCTCGAGCAGCGGCACCAGATCGTGGAGCCAAGCAACGTACTGTGCCGGGTCGGACACGGAGCGTGGCTCCAGCACCAACGTGAGGTGCTTGGCGTGCGGCTGCATGTGCTCCCAGAGCGAGCGCATGGCTTGGACGAGGTACTGCTGATCCGGGGCCGGCGCACCCTGACGGCGCTCCAACGTCGCAGGCGGATACGGCGGGATCCACACCGGCTGCGGTGGGCCGGAGTCGCCCAAGGCGGCGGCCACCTGATCCAGCACCTCGTCCAAGTCGTGCACGATCACGATGCCGTGGTCGAAGCGGTGCTCGAACTGGCACGGGATCTCCAAAATGGCATCCCCGCTCTCCGCCGTGAGGGCATTCTGCTGCACGAACGCCTCGAGCATGCGCGCCTCATCTTCAGCGAGCTTCCACGACAAGACCCGCGCCCCCGCGTCGGCAATGAAGTCGCGATACTGCTCCTTCAGCTTGTCGAGCCGTCGGATGATCGGCTCGTCCACACTCTCCGGTTCCCGTGCCTTCGAATCCATCACGCTCCCACGCTCTCGTCCGTCCGCCTGTCGCCGAGCGCGGACGCCCAACCGCGGGCAAACATACCATCCTCCCCGCCGAGCCTGCCACGCCGAGCTGCTGCTCCCGGCCCGCAGGTCGCTCCGCGTCAAACGCGCAAGTTTGGGAGCCTGGTTGCCCTCGAGCCGGCGCTCTCGGCTGTCTCGCTCACGCCTTCATGCACGTTCGGACGTGGGGCTCGGCAGGCGCGAGCCTCACGCATCAACCCAATGAAGAAGCTCTCCTCGCGTTCGCCCAGCACCTCGCGTCGCAGTCGAGCTAGCACAGCCGCAAGGCGCCTTCTGACGGAGACTGTCTTCTCAGGGGCGTCCGTTCGGTAGACTACGAAATCCACCGCGATGTCCCATCGACTGGGAGGGGCCGAGCTCGTGGAACGAGGGGGACATCGCCCCTCCGGGACGTACAACCACCTAGGGACCCATCACCTTTCTAAGACCGCGCCTCGATACGCCATGACGAGCTTCGAGCACCATGAGCACGACGACCGATCGTTATCCAGAGCTGACTGAGCTACACCACGAGTTCATGCGCGCGCTAGCTGAAGATCCGGCGCCGAAGCATCCCGCCGCCTACCTTTGGTACCAGGCGATCGAGATGGATCGAGATCCGCTGAAGCCGAGCGCTCGCTGTCGTGGCCACGAACAGCTCACGTACCTCAACGTCACGGCGGTGGGCGGCAAGGTTCCCAATCAGCGCTTTGCTCCGGGGAAGTCGCCCAAAGAGCTACGAGTACTCCTAACCACCGGCAATGGCTAGGAACATCGAAGAGGCCTGGGCAGAGTACGAGGCGTTCCTCGAGGCTCACGCGCCGACAGCGTTCGCCAACTTGGCTCCAGGCGCCAGCGACGCGGCCCTCGCAACGCTTGAGCAAGAGCTGCAGCAGCCGTTACCGCGTGACTTGTGCACCCTGCTGCGCTTGAGAGACGGACAGGTCAAGCTTGGTCGCGCGTGCGCGTTTCCAGGGCTACGGTTCCTCTCGTGCAAGCGCATCGCCGAAGAGTGGCTGTCGTG
>JAEYOT010000050.1 GCA_023411445.1 Pseudomonadota bacterium | reverse complement strand
ATTCAGCGCGTCCCCCAGGTCGCCGAGCTCGCTCGGCCGCTCGAGGATGCGGGCGATCTGGTAAAATCCGGGCTCAATCGTGACGCACATGCCCGGTAGCAGGTCGCGATCCAGGCGCAGGTAGCGATCGCCGAAGGCCTGCGCGCGCTGCCTGCCTTCCGCGTAGCCGGCCCGATCGCCGAGGTCTTCCATGTCGTGCACGTCCACGCCGAGCAGGTGGCCGACGCCGTGAGGAAAGAACAACGCGGCCGCGCCACGCGCGTACAGCTCCTCGGCGTTGCCGCGCAGGATGCCGACGCCGATCAGACCCTCGACCAGAATCAGCCCCGCGCGACGGTGCACGTCCAGGTAGCGGACACTCGGCGCCACGGCCTCGATCGCGGCGAGCTGCGCAGCCAGCACCACCTCATAGAGCGCGCGCTGCGTCCCCGAGAAGCGCCCCGAGACCGGCCAGGTGCGCGTCACGTCACCCGCGAAGCCCTCGGGCGTCTCGGCGCCCACGTCCGCGAGCAGCAGATCGTCCGCCGCGAGGATGCCGTCGTGGCGCTCGTTGTGCAGCACCTCGCCGTGGACGGTCACGATCGAGCCGTACGCCGGGATGCAGCCGGCAGCGGTGATCTCGGCCTCCATGGCGGCGCGCACTTGCGCCTCACGCGCACCGGCTCGCGTGCTGCGCATCCCTGCGCGGTGCGAAAGCTCCGTGACGGCCGCCGCTTGCTCGAGCTGCGCGATGGCCGCCGCGTCGTGCTGCAAGCGCAGCCGGATCATGGCGTCGGCGAGCGCGGCGTCAGCGCCCTCGACCTCCGGCCCCGTCCCCGGCTCGACGTCCCGCTCGAGCACGTCCGAAAGCCATAGCGCGCTCTCGAAGTCCTGCGATGGCAGCGTCGCCGTGCCCGCGGGCGCCGCTAAGTCCTCCAGCGGTCGCACCGGTAGGCCGAGCTCGCTTTCCAGCTGCGTCAAGGCGGGCATCGCTCCCGTCCACAGCTCCGCCTCGGGCTCCGGCGCCGGGGCGAACAAGGTGGCGCCTGCCCCCGGCTCGAGCAGCAGAGCCGCGCCTTCGAGAGAGCGCCCGACGAGGTAGAGGAAATGACTGTCCGCGCGAAACGCGAAGCGGTTGTGCGCGAAGTTCCGCGGGCGCGACTGTCCGGCAACGAGCAACGCCGGCGTTTCGAGCTGGGCAGCCAGCCGAGCGCGGCGCTCGACGAACACGCGAGAGTCAGAAGCTTTGGTCCACATGGGTTTTCTGGCTCGCTCCGTGCGGCCCCCGGAGCCTGTTCGAGGCGACTCGGCGGCCGGTAGTAGCGGCTGACTGAGCGTAGCAGGTAAGCTCCGCTGCGCTGAAACCGAGCCAGGGCCTCGCGCATAGGCCTGGCACGGATTCACCGTAGGCCTCGGCCGCCTCGGCGGTCGCGGCAGAACCCCAAAAAGGATAGAGGAGTGGCAATGGCTTTCAGTCTTTCCAAGTCGATCGCGTCCGCAGCTTCCGCAGGTTTGATGGTGGGCGCGCTCGCCGCGTGCGGTGGCAGCACCCCGCCCGCCGAAGCACCCGCCGCCGAGGCCCCCGCCGCCGAGGCTCCGGCCGTCGACGCGCACGCTCATGACCACGCCGCTCCGGAGGGTGACGCCGCGGGCGCCAAGGAGTGCTGTAAGGGCATGAACGAGTGCAAGGGCAAGGGCGCGTGCGCGACGGACGCGAACACCTGCGCCGGCAAGAACGAGTGCAAAGGCAAGGGCGGCTGCAACGGCCATTGCAAGAAGTAAGGTAAAGGGAGCGGCCCGCGTCGGTGTCGGCGCGGGCCGCGTCGCCCTCGCGAAAGGTGGGCCTGCATGACAGCGTGGCCGAAGCAGCGAGATCTCGGCGTCGGCGTCGGGCTACGCGTGCCGCACTACGCGGCCATCTTGGCGCAGCGCCCAGCCGTGGACTTCTTCGAGGTCATCAGCGAAAACTTCATGGTCGGCGGCGGCAAGCCGCTCTATCACCTCGACCGAGTCCTGGAGCACTACCAGGTGGTGCAGCACGGCGTCTCGCTCGGGATCGCGGGCCCGGACGAGCCCGACCGAGAGTACCTGACGCGCCTCAAGCAGCTGCTCGCGCGCACCAAGACGCCGTGGGTCAGTGACCATTTCTGTTGGTCCGGAGCCGGCGGCGCGCACCTGCACGACCTCTTACCCATCCCATACACGGCCGAGGCGGTGCGCCGCACGGTAGAGCGCGCGCGCATGATCCAGGACTTCTTGGAGCTGCCGTTCGCGCTGGAGAACACCTCAAGCTATCTCACCTTTCGCTCCAGCACGCTCAGCGAGTGGGAGTTCATCACGGAGGTGGCGGAGCGTGCGGACATCGGCCTCTTGCTCGACGTGAACAACGTGTACGTGTCCGCGCACAATCACGGCTTCGACGCCGAGCAGTTCCTGGCCAGCGTGCCGCACGAGCGCGTCGTGCAAGTGCACCTGGCCGGACACACCAACCTCGGCAAGTACATCATCGACACTCACCGCGGCGCCGTCAGCGAGCCGGTGCTGGAGCTGTATCGCCAGACCATCGCGCGCACCGGTCCCGTCTCCACGATCGTCGAGTGGGACGACGACATCCCGGAGCTGCCCGTGCTCTTGGCCGAAGCGGAGCGCGCACGTCAGGTGCGTAACGAGGGGCTCGCGTTGTGGTCAGGTCAAAGCATCGAGCCGCGCCGCTGGTCGCTCGCGACGGCTCCTGTCAGCGATGCGCGCTCGCCCTGGCGGCAAGGCGGGCCGCGCGAGTCAGCCAGCGAGGAGATCGTCGGGTGAGCGAGCTGAGCCGGCTCCAGCACGAAATGGCCCACGCGCTGCGGCACGACGCGGCGCTGGAGAAGGACCCGCGCTGGGTTGCGTTCGCGCAAGAGCACATCACCGGCAATGCTCGCCTGTCACCGGTGGAGCAGCTGGAGATCTACCGCGAGCAGTACTGGCTCCGCCACACCAGCGCGCTCGTGGAGGACTTCCCGGGCGTGGGCGGTATCCTGGGCCAAGCGGACTGGGAGCGACTGGCGGAGGCGTTCATCGAACGGGTGGTGCCCAGCAGCTACACGCTGCGTGATCTGGGCGCGCGCCTGCCGGAGGTGATCGCCGCTGCGGATTGGCTGCCGCACCAAGCCCTGTGCTGGGACATGGCACGGCTCGAGCTCGCCTACGTCGAGGTGTTCGACGCGCCGGACTCAGCGCCGCTCAAGCCCGAACGCCTGAGCCAGCTCAGCGAGCCGGAGCTCTTGGCCAGCAGGCTCGTGATTGCGCCGAGCGTGCGGCTGCTCTCGCTCACGTACCCGGTAGCTCAACTGAGGAGGGCGCTCCGCTCCGAGCAGGCCGCCGTGCCGATACCGGAGCCCAGCCCGCAGCAGCTGGTCGTGTACCGGCGCGACCTGCGCCTTTGGGACATGCCGTTGAGCACGGTCGCGGCTGCCCTCTTCTCCGCCCTGCAGCGCGGCGCTCCCCTGCAGGAGGCTGCCGAGCTCGCCGCCAGGACTCCTGAAGCCGAAGCCGAGCTCGCCGGGAGCATCGGCGCCTGGTTCCAAGACTGGACGGCCAAAGGCCTGATCTGCGACCTGCTCAGCCCGTAAGTCGGTGCAAAGCCTTGCGATATGGCCCACATCTTGCTACCCGCAAGGGGTGGGAGCGTTCACGGCTCAGCTCGGATCCGTCCAGAGCAGGCGGCAGGCCATGCTCATGGGCGTGGTCAACGCGACGCCGGACTCCTTCTTCGCCGGCGGCCGCAGCCCCGATCAGGGAGCCGCCTCACAACGCGTGGCCCAGCTTCG
>JAEYOT010000948.1 GCA_023411445.1 Pseudomonadota bacterium | reverse complement strand
CCGTGGTGACGGTCGCGTGCCCGCACTACGGCACCGCCACGGCCACGTACTTCACTCGCCCGCTCGGGCGCGTTCTATTCCGCTGGGTCGCGCGCTACGGCGCGCTCATGCTGGAGCGCGGTCGATTGCCGCTGAAGCTGCTCCTGCGCTTCGGCTATTTCGTCGTGCGGCTGCGCGATCCGTGGCGCCGGCACCCGAGCACGTTCGACGAGTTGTACGAGCGCCTGTTGAACGACTTGAACGACGACCGGCGCCGAGAGCTAGCGCTGTTTCTCCGCCAGATCGCGGACGAGCAAGCGCTGCTGTTCCAGCTCACGCCTGCGGCCTGCGATCTGCTCAACGCCTGCACGTTGGATCCGCCTGTGGCCTACGGCTCGATCGTCACGCGCGGAGCGCCCCCGCGCTTCAAGATTTTGCTGCGATCCTTGCTCCACCTTTACTCGCAGATCATGTACCCGGTATACTGGTTCTTACACCGCACTTCTCGCGAGAAGGACGACTCGCTGCGCAGCTATCACAGCGAGCAGCAGCTCGCCGCGGTGGACGAAGCGCTGGGGCGACCAGCGCAGGGCAGCGACAGCGACGGCGTCGTGCCCTCGCTGTCGCAGGTGTGGGGGCGTGTGCTGCACGTAGCGCGCGCCGATCACCTGGACGTGGTCGGGCAGTACGGCGCGCCAGGCAACGAAGGCGGCGGCGATTGGCTACCGAGCGCGTCGGGCTTCGACCGCGCCGGCTTCGAAGCGGTGTGGAACGCCGTCGCCGAGTTCATCGCGACGGCGCCCAAGCCGCGACCCAAGCCGCGCGTCAGGGCGTCACTACCGCATGAGCAGGAGAGTCAGCACGACGCCGAGCAGCGCGAAGGCGAATGCGATCAAAGCCACGACACAACCGACAGGGCTAGCCTGTCGCTGCATGCCGTGCCCGACCGCCCGTCCAAAGGCTAAGCTCTCGGCGAAACCGGCCGCCCCGCCGCCGGACATCGAGAGCGACTCGGAGTCCCGCACCACCGCTTGCACCGGCAGCGTGCTGCTCTGCGGGATCACCCCGGGCAAGCGCCGCACGGCGGTGCCCAGCGCCACCACTTCGATCAAGCCCGGCGACAGCTCGCGGATCTGCAGCCGGTTGCCGATCACGCGCTCGGCGCCGAGCGACGTGGCCTCGGCCTTGAGCAAAGCCAGGCAGTTCTCCCGCGCGCCGTAGACGAGCTCGGTCAGCTCACGCAGCTCGCCTTTGGCCAGCGCTGCGAAGCTTGCGCCAATCCCGCCCACGAGCCCCAGCGAATAGACGCTGGTCGCCATCACCAGCTGCACCGGCGCGTAGCCCATCTGCGCCAAGCTGAACAGCTCCGCCCCGGTCAGCTCGCTGGTCGCGACGTCCGACGGGCTGTTCGAGCTGGGTACCAGCGCCGGGTGGTAGGCGGCGGTGCCGGTCATGAGCAGCTCCACCACGCCTGGCCCGAACGGGCGCAGATCGATGTGCACGTCCACCACGGCGTTGGCGCCCACCGCGCTGGCCTCGCGCCGCATGCGGATCAGGGCCAAATGCCGGATGCGGTTGTACATCTCGGAGTACTGCGTCACCTCACCGCGCGCCAGCGTGGACAGGCCGCCGGCGATGCCGCGACCCAGCCCGAGCGCGTAGGCAACGTTGCCCATCACGAAGCTGATCGGGTGGTAGCCAGCCTCCAGGTGGCAGAACAGCTCCGTGCCGGAGGCCGAAGTCGTGAAGAACGGCAGCGGCGTGTGCGATAGAATACCGGTGCCCTGCGACAAGAACTCCGTGTAGCCGGAGAGCGACGACAGCTCGGTGGTCACGCCAGTCACGCCGTGCGCACCGTGCCGGCGCGCCTCGCCGACCAGCCGCTCCATCGCCGCGTGCCGGCCTTCGGAGATGAGCGCCGTGACGTTCTCTACCTCGCCGCCCGCGAGCGTGCGCAGCGACGACCCGAGCGCGCCGACCACGCCCAAGCTGCGCACGCTGTTGCCGACCACCAGCTCTCCGGGCACGAAGCCCTTCTGATGCAAGCAGTAGACTTCGTTACCGGAGAGCGAGCAGACTAGCACGCGCGGCACGCTATCACGGGCCGCGCTTCCCTTAGTAGCTCACGCTGTCGACGTAGGCCGCGGGGGCCGAGGCGGACGAGCTGAACATGACACCCAGCTCCGCCAGGGGCGCGGCGCTCACAGGGACCTGGACCGTGATGGTGTTCCAATCATTTTGCCGCAAGCTGCTGGTGGCGCGCCAGGAGCCCGTCCAAGCCCAGCCGCCACTTGCGCCCTGCAGCACGTACGGCTGCACGGCAGAGAGCGCCGTTCCGCTCGGAATCCAGACGCGGAAGCTGATGGTCCTGCCAGCGGGCACGGCAGGGCTGGCCACCTTGGCGAAGGCGTCGCCACCGCGCGCCGCGAACGTCACCTTCAATGAAGCGTTGCCAGCGAAGGCTCGCTCCGTCGAGCGCGCCACGGAGGCGATCGACGCCCCGCTGGCCTGCCAGCCCTGCGCGTTGCTCTCGAAGCCATACTGAGCGCTGTCGCCGCTCGCAACTACGGGGAACAGCTGGCTCTGCGGGATGACCGATTTCGTTTCGCAGTCGCTCGACCAGGAGAGCCGGACGGTGGCGCTGCCGGTGCCGTCGTAGTGCTCCAGCTTGAGCGCGTACTTCTGGCCGGCGACGAGCGTGATGCTGGCTTGGTCCTCGGTCGCGCCGTGGCTGGTCCAGTTGTCGATCAGCAGTTGCCCGTCGACCCACAGCCGCACTCCCTCATCCGACACGGTGTGGAAGGTGACGGGGCCCGTGTAGCGCGGCGCCACGTGCCCGGTCCAGCGCACCGAGAAGTTGTCTGCCGGCACGCCCGTGGCTGGAGCGCCGGACCACGTGAAGTCCACGCGCGCGTCGGTGCGTGAGAGCACCTGGGTCGTGAGGCTGGTGCCGCTGAAGTAGTCCGCCGTGAGCCCCGTGCCGGTGCCGGCCACTGGCGTGCACGTCGGCGTCGGCGTGGAGCCGCCGGCCAGCGGCACACCGCCAGCGTTGAGGAGCGCGCCGGCGCGGCTCTTCATGAAGGGCTGGCCGTCCGTGTAAATGTCGTTGCCGTACGAGCTCTGGCCGCCCGCGCCTGCACCGAACAAGAGCGCGATCACGCCCGCGTCAGCGAACTTCTCGATGTGCGCGGTACCGTTAGCGAAGAAGTACTCCGCGCGGTTGTCCTTGTAGCCCTGGCCCGGGCCACCGTTGGTG
>JAEYOT010000935.1 GCA_023411445.1 Pseudomonadota bacterium | reverse complement strand
GTCGACGCTCGCGCCACCACGCCGCTCGCGCCCACGATCAGAGGAATGGGCTGGCTCGCGCTGCCGCGCCGCTGCGGCACGAGCGACACGTGGTGCGCCGGGCTCACGAATGGGCGCAGCCGCTCGGCCAGCTCCTCGGTGCTCTGGATGCGCTCGGAGCGCCGGACGGCCATGCCCTCTCTCACCACGCTGATGAGCTCGGGCGGCAGCTCGGGCACCAGCTGCTCCAGAGATTTGCTGCGGCCCTTGAGCACCAGCTTCATCAGCTCGCTCGTCGTGCTGGCCTCGAACGGATCGGTCCCGGACAGCATCGAGAACAGCATGGCGCAGGCCTGGTAGACGTCCGTGCGAAAGTCGACTGGCTCGCCCAGCACCTGCTCAGGCGCCATGAACATGGGCGTGCCGAGCGCGTCTTGGGGTCCGTGCTGCGCGGCCTCCACGCCGCGCGCGATGCCGAAGTCCAGCACCTTGACCAGCGGGCGATCGGGCCGCGGGTGAGTGACGAGCACGTTGGCTGGCTTCAGGTCGCAGTGCACGATGCCCTGCGCGTGTGCGGCCGAGAGCCCCGCCAGCACCTGCAAGAACAGCTCGCAGGCGTAGGCGGGGGCGAGCGGCCCGCGCGTCTCGATCACTTCGGCGAGCGTCTCGCCGCGCAGCAGCTCCATCACGAGGTAGGGCACGCCGCTCTTGGTGACGCCCAGGTCGTGGATGTCGACCACGTTGGCGTGCGAGATGCGAGCGGCGGCGCGCGCTTCCGTGACGAAGCGCGCCTGGCTGTCGGGCTCTGCGAACGCGTCGGCGTTCATCAGCTTGAGCGCGATCTTCTTGCCGACGATCAGGTTCTCGGCCTCGTACACCGTGCCGGACCCGCCGCTGCCCAGCTCACGGAGCAGGGCATACTTTCCATCCAGGACGGAAACTGGGGAGGGTTGCTGGGCCGCGGACATGACCGACGAAGGAGAACGGCAGGTGCAGCTGTCGGCTTTAGGCCGCGCGGCTGCGACCCCGTCTCTTGGTGCGCAACGGGGCGGCGCTGGTTCGGCCCCTCAGCGCTTTCGGCCGAGGCCGAGGTACGCCGTGGTGGAGATCTTTACCGGGTCTGTCCCGTGCAGGCGCTCCAAGCGCTCCACCACGCCGCTCGTGACCTCGGCCCATTTCGCGTCGCCCAAGCGGTGCTTCAAGAGCACGATGGGCGCCGTCGTCCGCTGGCATTGCTCCCACACCTCGGCGGGCGTGCCACCCTCGAGGGTGTGGCTCCGCTCGTGCACCTCCACGTCGACGAAGCCCGCGCTTTGCAGCTCTGAGATGAGGTCCGCGGGCTCACCCAGCGGCCCCTTTCCGGAGCCGAACGGGATCTCCGGCAGCACCTGCTGCATGGCGGTCATCACGTCCTTGAACACGCCTTCGAAGGGCGCCCAGCTCGACACGACCGCGCTGCCGCCCGGCTTGAGCACGCGCCAGAGCTCAGCGAAGCCGCGCGCGCGATCCGGGAAGAACATCAAGCCAAACATCGAGAACGCGGCGTGAAACTCGCCCTCGGCCCAGGGTAGCTCTTGGCCGTCTCCCAGTCGCACGTCAGCGCCGAGCTGCGCGCCGTTCAGGCGGCGCTTCAAGTTGGTCACCATCTGCGGCGAGAAATCGATCGCGGCCACAGAGCGGCCGGCCTCGGCGGCCAGGAGCGTGAGCGTGCCGGGGCCGGCGGCAACGTCCAGCACGCGTGCGCCGGCGTGCGTGGGCGCCAGCTCCAGCGCGTCGCGCGAGAACAGCTCGAACATCGGTAGGAGCTCGAGCGTGTAGTCGTCGGCCACCAGGCTCCAGGGCTCCGGTGAGGCGAGGGGGCTGGGGCTCGGCTTGGGCGCGTCAGTCATGGCGTGATGGTTCGGCCGAGCTGGCGTGGCGGTCAAGCACAGCCAGGCGAGCCCGGACAGGCCCAGTTGCTTCGGGTCGAGGCGGTGCGGTACACACACGGCCCCATCCATGGCTGCTTCTCGTTCAGCTTCGCGCTTGCCTGCAGTCGCCGTGGCAGCGGTCGGGCTGCTCACCTCCCTGTGGCTGGAGCTCGTTCACTACCGCGCCTACACCTCGCCCTCGGTCGAGAGCTTCTGCAGCCTCGGCCAGACTCTGGACTGCGCCAGCGTGGCCTTGTCGCGCTACTCGGTGCTCTTGGGCGTGCCGGTGCCGCTGTGGGGCGTCGCTGGCTTCCTGGCGCTGCTAGTCGCCGCCTGGCGTCGCTCGGCCTGGCTGTTGCCGCTCGCGGCGTTTGCCACCGCGGCGTCGCTCGCGTTCTTGGCGCTCGAGCTGTTCGCAATCGGCTCGGTGTGTCTGCTGTGCGAGGTGGTGCACGTCGCGTGCGCCGTGCTCCTCTTCATCGCCTGGCGCCAGCGTGGGACCAACACGGCGCCGCTCGCCGAGCGCGACGGCTTGCTGCTCGTGTTCGGCCCTGCCGTGGGGATCATCCTCGCGCTCGTCCTGTTTCAGCGCCCTTACTGGGGCGCGTTCAGCTGGCGGGGGGACCTGCCGTTTCCGCAGGGCAAGACCGAAGAGGGCTACCCGTGGATCGGTGCGGAGCAGCCGACGCTCGAGGTGCACGAATTCACGGACTACGGCTGCCCGCATTGCAAAGCAGCGAGCACGCGCTTGCTGCAGCACGTGGCCGAGCACCCCGACAAGATCCGGGTCGTGCGCCGTCAGTTCCCGCGCAGGCCGTGCCCGGTCGGGACTGCCAGCGCTTGTCAGAAGGTGCGCGTCGCCTACTGCGCCGAAGAGCAGGGCAAGTTCTGGTTCGCCGATCGCTGGCTGTTCGAGCACGGGACGGGGCGGACTGAGGTGGATCTGGCTGAGGCAGCTCGCGACATCGGGCTCGATCAGGAGCGCCTCGCGGCCTGCGTCGTGAGCGACAGCGCGTACGTTCGCGCCGAGGCGGAGGCGCGGTTGGCGCGGAAGAAGCAGATCGCCGGCACGCCCTACTACCTGGTGGGCGGCAAGCTCGTCCCACCGCAGGACCTCGGCAAGCTCCTCGACGAGCTGTGAGAGACGATATGACAGTTGCCTGAACGGCCGACCAATCGACGCTTGGCTCAGAGCCGCAGCGGTCGCGCCTTTTGCTGACAGGGGGACGCTTTCCTAGTAGAAACGCCGAATCCCCCGACGAGCCGGATAGGGTCGGCTCGGGTCTGCCAGCACCAAACAGTGCGTTGTCAGTGAAAGCCCTAGGGGGCTGGTCCGTCGAACACTACGCCCGGGGTACGAACCAAGGGCACGAACTACGGATTCCTTCGAAGATCGAGAAAAACCAAGGAGCGCTTAGAACATGAAAAAATCGGCATTTGGGCTGGCTTCGTTGCTACTTCCGACGGCGATCGCCGCCTTCGCGACCACCGGCTGCGGCGACGACAACCCGCTCTCGGACACCGCCGAGAAGATTTGCGGTCCCTGCGGCCTCGTCGCCGAGGGTGACGTGAGCATCTCCGGCAGCGCCAAGCTGGACGGCTTCTTCGCGGCCGTCGCTGAGCTGAACAAGGCCCAGCTCACCATCAACGGTGACTTCCAGGCGAACATCGACGCGCTGATCGAGACCTTCGGGGTCGACGTCGCTGCCAACGCCAACATCAACGCCAAGGTGGACGCGCTCATCGCCGAGATCGACGCGCAGGTCGCTGCTAACGTTAGCGGCGGGCTCACGGTCAACTATGTCCCACCGCGCTGTGAAGCCAACGTCAACATCGCGGTCGAGGCTCAGGCCAAGTGCGAGGTGAAGGGCGGCTGCGAGGTCGAGGTGGATCCGGGTGAGGTGTCCGTGAGCTGCGAAGGCACCTGCTCGGGCTCCTGCGAGGGCACCTGCACGGGTGGCCTCAAGTGCGAGGTCTCTGCCAGCGGTGAGTGCTCCGGCAAGTGCGAGGGCGCCTGCCAGCTCGAGGCCGCCGCGGCCTGCGAGGGTACCTGCAAGGGCACCTGCTCGGGCACCTGCGAGGTTCGCGACGCCGAGGGTAACTGCGCCGGCAAGTGCGACGGCATGTGCGAAGGCACCTGCGAGCTGAGCGTGGCCGCCGAGTGCTCCGGCAAATGCTCCGGCAGCTGCGTGGTCGAGGCCATGGCCGAGTGCGAGGGCGAGGCGCCCAAGTGCGAAGGCAAGTGCGAAGGCTCCTGCAAGGGCAGCTGCAAGGGCACGGCCACGCCGCCCAGCGCGTCGGCCAACTGCGAGGCCAGCGCGGATTGCCAGGCTCAGGCGAAGGCGCAAGCCAGCGCCAACGTGTCCTGCACCCCGCCCAAGTTCGACGTCGGCTACTCCTTCGCGGCTGGGCTGGACGCGGACGCCAAGGCGGCCTTCGGCGCCAAGCTGAGCGCGCTCGAGGCCCGCGGCGTTGCCATTCTCCAGGGCTTCGCCAAGTACAAGGCCCTGATCGACGGTGAGGTGAACGGCGAGGTGGTGTTCAGCCCGTCGCCGCTCCTGCTCGTGAAGGGCGAGTTCGAGGGCCTGGTGAAGGCTGGCGCGGACGGCAAGTTGCTCGCGGGCCTGCCCACGGGTCGTATCCTCTGCGCGGTGGACG
>JAEYOT010000916.1 GCA_023411445.1 Pseudomonadota bacterium | reverse complement strand
AGCTCGTCCAGCGCGGCGGCCGCGACGCCCGGCTCCACGCCCAAGCGCGCCGGCAGCTCGTCGCGCCGCTCCACCTCGCCGCGGAAGACGAGCAGCCACGCCAGGTTCGCCACTGAGTCCACGTCTTGCTTGCGCTGCACCTTGTCGCGCAGCGCATCCGTCGTGATCGCGTAGACGGCTTGCTCGCCGGTACCGGTGACGCAAACCAGCCCGCTCCGCACCAGATCTTTGAGCACCGCCGCCACCTCGCGCTCACCGTCGAACTGGAAGCGCTCCAGCACGCGTGCGCGCGTCGGCTGCTCACGCTCGACGAGATCCAGCACGGCTTGCCACAGCGTGCGCTCGCTCACGCTGGCGCTCTCGGTCAGGCGGCGCATCTTCTTTTGGTACGAGCGCAGCGCCATCCCGAACATGTCCGCCACCACTTGACGGCGCACGCCCTGGGCCTCGATCTCGCGCGCCAGCTCGACGAACACCTGGTCCGCGACGTGCGCCAGCGGCGAGCGCGCGCCGGCGGTGGTGGAGAGCTGGGCGAGCAAGACGGTCGTTTGCCGCACGACCCCGTCGATCAAGAGCTTGAGGTTCAACGCCCACAAAGTACCCCCCGGGCACGGTCGGGAGCTAGACGGCCTAAAGTTCATCAGCCGCCGCTGCCGCAGGCGAGGCCGGCGCTACGTGAGCTTTTTGGCGTAAGCGGCTTCGTCGAAGCCGACCAGCACGTCCTCACCGCTCACGATGAACGGGCGCTTGATCAGCTTGCCGTCCTTGGCCAAGGCGTCCAGCGCTTGCGCTTCGCTCACCTGCGCGAGCTTGTCGCCCCACTTGCCGTCACGGTAGGACTGACCGGACGTATTGAACAGCTTCTTCAGCGGGATGCCGGCGCGGAGCGCACGCGACAGCTCGGCCTTCTTGGGCGGAGCCGTCACGATGTCCACGGCTTCATAGCTGACTCCCTGGGCGTCCAGCCACTTGAGCGCCTTCCGGCACGTCGAGCATTTCGCGTAGTGGTAAACCTTGACCATCTGCGCCCGGAGCTTACCGCGTTCAGGCAGGGCGCAAGCACCACAGCGCCTTCGGCTAGCGCTTCAAAATTGATGCGCTCACGGTGACGCTGAACTAGCGTCATCGCAATGTCTTATCGATGGCTGGGCGTGCTGGGGATCGGGCTTTTGGTGAGCTGTGGTGGCGATAAGCCGCCGGCCCAAGCTCCGCATCGAGCCGCGAGCCCAGCCTCGACCGAGCCGCTGGTGGAAGCGCCGGATCTGTCGCCCGTCACGCGCCCGGACGAGGTGGTGCTGGTGGGACGCGTCGCGCGGCCACGTCTACTGCTGGAGACGCTAGCGCAGTGGAGCAACGTGCCGCTCCGGCTCGAAGACATGATGCCCGACGAAGCGAGGAGCCTTGCCTCCGCGGTCCTGTGGGAAGCGCCGATCGACACGGTGGTGGCGCTCGATGCCTTTGGGCAGGGCAAGCTGCCAGCACAGCTCACCGTGGCCTCGCTCGGGCTGCGCTCGCTCGAGGCGGGGTTGAGCGCGGCCGACGCGCTGCAATTGCCGGTGCGCAAGGTCGCGCCGGGCATCTACCGCGTGGGCGATCTCGACGACAGTAGCTGCGCCATCGCCGCCAGCCTGGGCACCGCGCCGGCGCGTCTGGTGTGCGGTCCCAGGAGCAAGGACGTGGACGCGCTCTTGCCCTACGTCACGCGCGGCCTGCCCAGCGAGCCCCAGCGGGGCGCGGACATCGAGCTGGTGGCCACGGCCAAGCCGCTGCAGGACCGCTACGGGCAGCAGATCACCACGCTGCGCCTGTTCGCCGGCGTGGCCATGCGCGAGGCCGCGCTGGACGTGCCTCGCTTCGACAAGGCCTTGTCGGACGCCATCTACGGGCTGATCGACGAGACGATCGACCTGTTCAACGACTTGGATCAGCTGCGCGTCGAAGTGCGCTTGGATACGACGCGCCAGGTGCTGAGCGCCTTCTCCGAGCTGCGCCTCAAGGGCAACGCTTCGTGGACGGCCGGCACGTTCGCCGCGCTGCGGCCGGCGCCGGTGCCGGCGACGCTGCCGCTCGGCGCCCCGGGCGCGACCGCTGCGTTCTGGAACGCGTCGTACCCTGCCGAGCGCTACGCCGCGGCGGCGCGCATCTTGGGCGATCTCGGCGAAGGTTACTTGGAGCACGAAAAAGTGCCGGAGGCAGCGCGCAAGCGAGCGCGGCGCGGCTGGGATATCTGGCTCGGCGCCGCCCCGGAGGCCTTCACGGTCGTGGTGCCGCGGCCGCCAAGCGCGCCGGGTAAGCAGGACTATGCTCACGGCGACAGCGTGCTGGTGCGCTGGAACGAGCCCTCCACTCGCGTGCTGAGCGGCGCCACGGAGCTGTTCACGGCGCTCGGCGATCCGGCGTTGAAGCGCTGGGCGAAGCAGAAGTACAAGCTGAGCGACAAGGCCTGGCCCAAGACCGCCAAGCGCACGCTGAAGGTGCCGGGCTTCAAGGCTCCGGCGACGCTGTTCGAGCTCACCGTGGACGTAGAGGCGCTCAGTGAGGAAAGCTCGAAGCTCGGCAAGCTGTGGGGACGAGCCAGCGGACTCGGTCCGAGCAACTCGAAGCTGCTGCTGCTGGTGCAGCCCGACGGCGACATCACGTACACCCTGCGCGGGGACGACGCCGACGAGCTGAAGCGCGTGCTGAGCGAGCACAAGAACCAGAGTGAGCCCGCCCAACCGCTCGCCACACCGGCGGGCACCAAGCAGGCGCTCGGCGCCGGCTACGTCACGCTCCGTCTGCTCGCGCGCTACCTCGAGCGCGTCGCCCAGGCTCCTGAGATCGGTAAAGCGTTGGCTGCGACGCGCAGCCGCGGGGAGACCCCGATTC
>JAEYOT010000914.1 GCA_023411445.1 Pseudomonadota bacterium | reverse complement strand
ACTTGGCCCAGCGCTGCCAGCACGGCAGCGCTGGCCACGCCCCGCTCGGCCACTAGCGCCACCAGCCGGCGTCGATCTTTCTGGCGTTCTTCGAGGGCGGCGCGCCGGTCCGTCACCGCGGTGGAGGCTGGCGCGGTCGACTTGGTTTCGCTCGGATCTTTGCGTGAGCAGGCGAGCAGCACCAAGCAGGCGAGCAGAGCGCGCTGCATGCCGGCAGTGTACTCGCCTCCAGAGCAGGGGCAGCGCCGAGCCCGCTGCGCGAGACGAAACGCCCCCTCACACCAGGCTGCCTCGGGCGATCGATCTGACGCCTACAAGGTGCGCAATTCGCGTTTGCAGCGAGATTGACGCTGCGGTGTGCGAGGCATGAGCCGTGCACTCGCCGTCAGCGTGAGCCCGATCAGCGCGACCAGTCCCAGCCCGATCTCACAAGCCCTGGCCGCTGCGGCTCTCGCGCGCCGGCTGGCGCAGCGCGGAGACGCTCACCTGTCCATAGCCCTGCTGTGCCAGGCGCTGCGGCTGGCGCCGGCGGCGCCGTTGCTCGACAGCGCCGAGCGTTGGCTCACGGCTGAGGCGCTGCGCCCGCTCGGAGCGCGTCCGCTCCAGCGCCTCGCGTTCACGCTGGCTTCGCTAGCCGCTGCGATCCCGGAGCGAGGGGACAGCGGACGATTGCTCAACCTGCGCGCCGGCCTGCGGCTGCTCGGCCACAGCCGCGCGCTCCACCCGCAAGAAGCCGCGCTCTATCTGGGTGAAGCCTTCGTGCGGGACAAGCTTGGCGACGACGAGGGCAAGCTGGCGGTCGCGCGCTCGGCGCTCGAGCAGTTGCCGCGTCACTGGCCCGGTCACGTCCTGCTGCGCCGCTTGGTGCAGCGGCCGTGCGAACGCGCGCGGCCCTTCGCCGTGGCCAGCTGAAAACGGTTGTGTGCGCGGCCGCGATCGCGCATCTCCGGGGGATGAAGGTCGTCGTCTGGCTCCCCAACGAGATCCGTGCCTTCGAGCAGCAGCCCGAGCAGCTCGCGGCGCTCGCCGCGCGTCATCCTCACCACTCGTTCGTCGAAGTGCGGGATGAGGCTGCGTTCTTGCGCGAGCTGACGGACGCGGAGGTGGCCTTGGTCTGGCATTTCTCTGCGGCCTGGTACGAGCGTGCGCCGAAGCTCCGTGTGGTCGCGACGCCCGCGGCAGGGCGGGAGAAGCTCGAGCGCGACCCCAGCGGCCGCGTGCGCGCCGTGCATGGCCACTTCCACGGCCAGATCATGGCCGAGACGCTGCTCGCGATGATGCTGTTTTGCTCGCGGCGCCTCGGACAAGCCATCGCGGCTCAACGCGCGCGTCGCTACGAGCGCGAACCGTACGCTGCCACGCGGCGCCTGGCGGGCCAGCACGCGCTGATCGTCGGCTATGGTCCGCTCGGCCGCGAGTGCGCGCGGCTGCTCACGGCGATCGGCGTGCGGGTAACGGGCGTGAAGCGGAGCCCGAACGTGGAGCCAGGACCGGCGCAGGCGGTGCGGCCGGTGACGGAGCTGCATGAGCTCTTGCCTCACACCGATCACGTGGTGCTGACGCTCCCCGGCGATACGGGCGCGGATCACCTGATCTCGGACGCGGAGCTTCTGCTGATGAAGCCCAGCGCCACGCTGTATAACCTCGGGCGCGGCAACGCGGTCGATGAAGCGGCGCTGCTCCACGCGCTTCGCTCAGGTCAAATCGCGGGCGCCTTCTTGGACGTGTTCGAGCGCGAGCCCTTGCCCGTCGATTCGCCGCTGTGGGACGCGCCCAACTTGGCGCTCTTGCCTCACGCTTCGGCTATCAGTCAGGAGTACCTGGAGCTGTGGTTTCAGGAGCTCGGACCGGAGCTGGATTCCTTGCGCTGACGCCTCCCGGCACGTCCATTGCAGCCGGCCGCCGCTCCGTGATTCGCCTTGCTCCACGTCGCGCCGCTGGCCTGCTCGGCGCCCTCTCTGGCTTCGCGTTGGTTGGCGTGTGCGCCGGGCGGGCGAGCGCGCAGATGGAAGAGCCTGTCGAGCCTGCCGCCATCGACACCGTGCGCGGCCCGATCACCGGCAGCACGAGGCTCATTGGCATGGGTGGTGCGTTTGTCGCCATCGCCGAAGACACAGAGGGCGTCGCCATCAACCCGGCCTCCGTCGCCGTGCGCGTGCCTCATTCGTGGACGCCGTGGTCCTTCGGCTTCGGTGTGGACATCGCGATCGGCGCCATCTTGCCGCAGGATGAGAGCAACAGCTCCGCGAGCGAAACCCAGGAAATCGAGCAGAATACGGCGTTTTTTGGCTCCGTTGCCGCGCTCCTCAACTACCGTCACGCAGGTTTCGGAATTTCGGCGGAAGCGCAGCGCAACGCGGCCACGCGTCAGGACCGCGCGCAAGGCATCACGCCGACGGACTTGGCCGCCGACTTTGGGATCGTGCACACCAACGCCGGCTACGGCTTTCTGCAGGGGCAGCTGCTGCTCGGCCTCGGTGCTCGCATGATCGGCGTGAGCTTCGACCGCCACAGCGGCGGCAGCGGGCTCAGCAACGCTGGGCTCGGCTTGGAGCTGGGCGTGATGATAAAGCCTCTTTTTTCGCAGTTTCGTCTCGCCGCTGCCTTCCGCTCCTCGATCGAAGCGTCGCTGCCCGCCGCGCCGGGCGAGCCGGACAGCACGATGCACGTGCCATGGGAGGCGGCGCTGGGCTTCGCCTATCAATTTGGGCAGCGGCCGCTGAACCCGCCGTTCACGACCGCGCGCGATCACGCCCGCCGCCTCGCGCCCGGTAGAAAGCCGACGGAAGACGAGCTGAAGCGCGCCAAGCGTGACCTGTTCGAGAACTATCAGCGCGTGCAGCGGCGCTACGTCTTGATCAGCGGCGAGCTTGCCATGCTCGAGGGCGGCGGCGACCGCGTGAGCATTGGTCAGTATTGGGGCGACAGTGACGAGCAGACGTCGTCCCGGCCCGTGCTGTCACCGCGTCTGGGCGTGGAGAGCGAGGTCGTGGCGCACGTGCTCCGCCTGCGAGCCGGCAGCTACTACGAGCCATCCCGCACCGCGGACAGCGAGGATCGCCTCCACGGTACGGCCGGTCTGGACGTGCGCTTGTTTCGCTGGAACGTGTTCGGCTTGGCGGATCCGTTCGACTACTGGCGCCTGTCGCTGGCGGCGGACGCGGCGCGCGAGTACCTGAGCACGGCGTTCAGCATCGGCTTCTGGCACTGAGCGAGGGCGCGCTCTATGGTCCGCGCATGGTGAAGCACGCCCCGCAAGTCTTGGTCGCTCTGTTCGTCGTCGCCTGCGCGCCGCCCGAACGCGAGCCCATCGCTCCCGCCGCCACGCCTGCCGCGTCCGCCGTGCAGCCCGCGCCTGCGGCCGCCACACCGGCGCCGAGCGCTGCCCCACTGCCCCAGAGCTGTGAGCGCGGAATGACGGCCGCGCCGGATGGCGGCCTGGATGATTTCGAGGACGGCGACAGCCGAGCGATCCTGGTGGGCGGTCGCAGCGGCTATTGGTTCACGGCCGCGGACAACCACGGCTCCACGATTGAGCCCAAAGGTCAGCTGCTCCCGAGCCCTGGCGGCCCGGGCGCCAGCAAGCAAGCCGCGCGCGTTGTCGGCAAGACGCTGCCGGACTTGCCCGCGTGGGGCGCGGTGATGGGCGTCGGATTTTTGCCCGACAATCGCCTGTACGACGCCTCCAAGTACGCCGGCGTGTCGTTTTGGGCGAAGGTCGGTCCGTCGTCGACCACCCAAGTTCGTCTGAAGCTGAGCGATGTCAACACCCACCCCGCTGGCGGCGTTTGCCGCGACGAGCCGGGAGGTTGCTGGAACCACTTCGGCAAGGACCTGAGCTTGAGCACCGACTGGCAGGAGTACCGCGTCGCCTTCGCCGAGCTCGCGCAGGAAGCCGGCTGGGGTAACCCTCGTCCAATGGCCCTCTCTGCGCAGCAGCTCGTCAGCTTGGATTTCTCGCTGCCACGCGGGCACGAGTTCGAGCTGTGGGTGGACGACGTGAGGTTCCTCGTCTGTCTGTGAGCCGCGCTCAGCGTGAGGGAGCGGGAGCGGCGGACGGCGCTGCTGCGCTCTCCGCGCGCGGCGCGCAAGAGCCATCCGCTCGTAGCTCCTTCACGCTCCAGCGGCTGCCGCGCACCAAGCAGCCGCTGACCGTGTGCCGATCGTCGCTGCTCGTGCGAAAGCGCACGTCCTGCAGCTGCGCCTGATCGCCCGTTTGCTCCAGACGCCCGTCGCATTGGAAGGCCGCGATCGATACCCCGGTCTTGCCCGCGTAGCCCTGCTGCAGGAGCTCCAGCTCGATCAAGCCGCACGCCGTCGCGGTGTCCAGCGTCTGGCTGCTGCGGCCGGGCTCCAGCTGGGCGCTGAGCTCCGCGACGCGCTCGTCGAGCTCTTGATTGACGTGAAGGCCCAGCGCCAGCACGCCGGCGAACGAGGCGAGCGCGAACACGCCCAGCGCCACTGCCGCCGTCGCGCTGGCGGGCGCGACCATACCTTCTTGGCGTGCCGCCTTCTTGACGTTGAGCCCCATGACCAGGCCCACGAAGGCGAACGGTAGGCAGCAGGTCAGCGTCGCGCCGAGCGACGCGAACAGCGCGTGCTGAGCCTTCTTGGTCAGCGTTTGCTGCCTGGCGTGGCGCTCGGCGGCCCGCTGCGCGTCGTACGCCTGCGCCGCGTGGTACTGGTAGGCGGCTTGCTGCTCGGCGTGCGCTTTGCCGTAGGCCGTTTGCGTCTGGCAGTAGGGGCAGGCAAGCGCGGAAGGATCGATGGTCGCGCCGCAGCGGGGGCACGTCTGCATGGCCCGCCAGCATAAGGCCAACGTGTTTCCGGGGCGCGCATTTTCCGGCGGATCAACGGGCCCATTTCAGCGCAGAGCGAGGCTCAGGTATAATGATGGCTCACGCCGCAACCATGACGAAGATGCCCCTCAACCACCGCGTGCCGGTGTCGTGATGGTCCGGGTAGAGGTGACCAAGCACCTGTGGGACCACCTGCCCGCGCTGCGCGACCGGGAGCTGCTCGTGGAGGCGTCCACGGTGGCCGAGGTCGTGCGCGAGCTCGAGCGCATCGCGCCGGGCTTCAGCTTCTACGTGTGCGACGAGCGCGGTTGTCTGAGGCCCCATGTCAACATCTTCGTGGAGCAGGAGCGCATCCGCGATCGCACGCGCCTGAGCGACCCGGTGTCCTCTGGTACGCGCGTGCTGATCATGCAGGCCCTGAGCGGCGGTTGATTCGGGGTTGCGGCGGCGCCCGGGCTCGGTGAAAAGCCAGGGCATGCGCGTGTTGCTCGGTACTCGCAAGGGCACGTTTTTCGCGGAGAAGCGCGGTCAGGCTTGGGAGCTTCGCCTGGCGGGTCACGCCGGCGTGGGCGTGAACTACGTCGTGGGCGCGCCCCACACCCCGCGGCGGTGGGGCGCGCGCGGGCCCGGGCCCGGGGGGG
>JAEYOT010000898.1 GCA_023411445.1 Pseudomonadota bacterium | reverse complement strand
GTCCTGGGTGGAGCGGCACCTGCCGCAAGGCCTACCGAAGCTGGCGGCGCCTGCGCGCGGAGCCGGCCGCGTGCTCGTCGGCGCGGGGTCCGCGGCCGCGTTCGTCGCGCTGGTCGCGGCGGCGTTGGGTGTCGGTTTGCGTCGCGCGGTGCCGAGCAGGCGGCTTGCGGGGTTGGGTTTGGTCGGCGTGGGCCTGGCGGCGCTCGTCGGCCTGCGCTTCGACTTCCTGCGCAGCGTGGTGCACGACCACGGAGGCGAGCCGCAGCGCGGGGCGTGGCTGCTCGTGCCGCTGTCGCTGGCCGTCGCGATTTCGCGCTGGCACAGGCGGCCCTGGTTGGCGCTCGCGGCCTGGGCGGTGTTGGTGTGCCTGTTGCTGCTGCCGCCCACGGCCTACTACTACGGCGCGCGCCGCGCCATCGTGCTGGGCGGCTTGCTCGCGCTGGGCGCGGTGCTCGTGGAGTGGCTGCGACGCGCGCCCAATGACCGGCTGTGGCCCGCGTTCGCGCTGACGTTCGTGGCAGCTACCCTGCTCACGTTCTATCCCGTGCGCCAGCTCGGACCGGAGACGGCCGGATCCTCCGCGTGGGCGCTGGACTCGGCGCTGTATACGCGAACGCCCAGCACGGCGCTGCTGCTGGCCAAGCTGGTGCTGGCCGCGGTTTGCATCGGCCCGCGCGTCGCGCGCCACCCGCTCGATTCGGCGGTGGCCGCGCTGCTGCTTGCGCTGTGCTCACTACTGCAGCTCACCGCCATCGAGCTGCCACGCGCCGCGTACGCGCTGCTGCTGACGAGTCTTGTGCTGGGCGTGCTCGTTTGGCGCGAGCGCGTCGCTGGGTCCTTGCTAGCCATGGCCCTGTTGCTCCAGGTTCACCTCTTCAATGGCGACCGTGCGCGGCTCGCGGCGCTCGAGCTGCTGTTGGCGGCGGCAGCGGCGGCGCGCTGGTCCTGGCCACGGCTCGGTCTCAGCGGACAGGGTCGCTCGCTGGCGACGGGCTTGAGCGCGGCTGTCGCCAGCTACCTCATGCTGTGGCCGACCGTGGGCTTTCACCTCGTGGGCATCGACTTCAGCTACGTCTTCCGCTGGATCCCGGCTGAAGACTACGAGCAAGCCTGGCTTCTGATCGCGCTCGGAGTGGTCGCCAAACTGTCTCTACCGCTCGCGCTCTTGGTCGCGCTGTCTCGCCCGCGGCTCGGACGCCAGCTGGCTGCCCGCGCGCTCCTGGCCACGCTTTCGACCAAGCTTGTCTTTCTGTGCGTCATGATCGTGAGCTACGCGGCCGTCACGGACATGCGCTCGCAGCAGGCGCTCGCCATGTTGGCGGAGCTGTGCCTGGTCATGTTCGTCTCTTGTATCGCGCTCGTGGCGCTCCCGCTGTGGCTCCGAGCCCGGCACGCGCCCTCGGCAGCGCTCGCGCCGGCCACGGAGCCCTAGCGAGCCTGTCCGAAGCGCGCCGTGAATACTGACGAGCCGTCGTCAGCGTGGGTGCTACCGTGCCCGCGCACGTGACCGCCGAAGACGAGTGGCTCCATGGCTGGGACTCGACCGCCGGCATCGTCTCGGTTTGGGCCGAGACCGACGGGCGCGTCGACGTGTGGCGGCGTGCGCCCGAGCGCCCAGCGGTCTGGCACGAGCGCGACACCTTCGAGCCTTGGCTTCTCCTCGCCTCGCTCGAAGATCTGGCACACCTGGGTGACCGCTTGCAGCCGGCCGGTCGAGCGCTGCCGCGCGGCGGCGCCAGCTACCAAGAGCTGGAGGGGCCCGGCGCGCTGCGCTTTCTGATCCGTGGCGGCGACACGCGCTGGCTCGGCCAAGCGGTGCTGAACGGTGCGCGGCGGCGTCTGGGGCGCCCCATATCCGCCCTGCGCGAGCTTGAGGACCAAGTGCTCATTCTACCGCCCGAGGAGCAGTACCTGGTGCAGAGCGGGCGCACCTACTTCAAGGGGCTCGGCTTCGACGACGTGCAGCGGCTGCAGCTGGACCTCGAGACCACCGGCCTGGATCCCGACGTGGACCGCGTCTTCTTGGTGGCGGTGCGCTCGCCCGCTGGCGTGTGCGAGACGCTGCAGCTCGAGCGCGACGACGACGCAGCTGAAGCGGCGCTGCTCGAGCGCTTGGCTCTGCGCGTGCGTGAGCTCGATCCCGACGTGATCGAAAATCATAACCTCCACGGCTTCGATCTGCCGTTCATCCAGCGCCGCGCGGAGCGCCTGAGGCTTCGCCTGCGCTTTGGCCGCGGCTCGGGTCAGGATTATCGGTTGCGCGCCGCGGCGCGTGGCGCTCGCCTCGGGGATCCGAGCGCGAGCTGGCTCGTGCGGCTGAAGCGGGCCCGCTACACCATTCGCGGCCGGGAGCTGCTCGACTCCATGGACGCGGTCCGCCGGCACGACTTCTCGGCGCGCGATCTGCCCGGTCACGGTCTGAAGGCGGTCGCGCGGCACCTCGGGCTAGCCCAGGAAGATCGCGAGTACATACCGGGCGCGCGCGTGTACGAGGTCTTCTGCGTCGATCCCGAGCGAGTGAAGCGCTACGCGGTGGACGACGTGGAGGAGGCCGCCGGTGTGGCGCGGCTCCTGGGCGGCGCCACCTTCTCCCTCAGTCAGATGGTACCGCGGCGCTACGAGCGACTGGCGGACGCGGGCGCTGCGACGGGCATGCTCGATCCGCTGCTGGTGCGCGCCTACCTGCGCGCCGGTCAGGCGCTGCCGGCG
>JAEYOT010000896.1 GCA_023411445.1 Pseudomonadota bacterium | reverse complement strand
CACCAAGAAACGTCGCCCTCCCCGCGATCCTACGCCTGAGGCGTTACCCGACTTGCGTCGGCGCTTGAGGGTTGGATTGTCGGTTTCGAACTACTCGGTTCCTCGAATGACTGACTACTCGTCGGGGTGGTAGCTCCACCCGCGCTCGTTACAACCACTCAGCGTGGCTCCTATTCCCTGCGTGGCAGTCCGGGGCTGCTTCGGAGGCGTGGTGGGCGCGACCCCGGGCCACAAAACGCCGTGGATCGGCCCCTTGACACCCTGTGCGGGGTGGTTACCCGATGGCTGCTCGGCAGAATTTCATTCGTCGAGCGGCGATGGCAGCCGGTGACCGGAAGACCGGTCAGGCGCCAGCACCAGAAAGGCAAAACACCCGGAGATCACAGGCATGGCGACCAAGATTCGACCGCTTCAGGACCGCGTGCTGCTCAAGCGCGTGCAGGAAGAACAGAAGACCAAGGGGGGCATCATTATCCCCGACACGGCGAAGGAGAAGCCCATCGAGGGCGAGGTCGTGGCGGTGGGTAGCGGCAAGGTGTTGGACGACGGGAGCGTGCGCAAGCTCAGCGTCAAGGAGGGTGACCGAGTGCTGTTCGGCAAGTACTCCGGCACCGAGATCAAGCTGGACGGAGAGGAGCACCTCATCGTCCGCGAGGACGACATCTTGGGCGTCGTGGCGTAACAGCAGGAGGAGAGTCAGTCTATGTCGGCCAAACAGATTGTCTTCGACGAGTCGGCGCGTAACTTGATCTTGAGCGGCGTCAACGCGCTGGCGGACGCCGTGAAGGTGACGTTGGGGCCCAAGGGACGCAACGTGGTGATCGAGAAGAGCTGGGGCTCGCCCACCGTCACCAAGGACGGCGTGACGGTCGCCAAAGAGATCGAGCTCGAGAACAAGCTCGAGAACATGGGCGCGCAAATGGTGCGCGAAGTAGCCTCGAAAACCAGCGATCTTGCGGGTGACGGCACCACCACGGCCACCGTGCTGGCGCAGGCCATCTTCCGCGAGGGCAGCAAGCTCGTCGCCGCCGGGCACAACCCGATGGAGATCAAGCGCGGTATCGACCACGCCGTGAGCGCGCTCACCGAAGAGCTGAAGCGCCTCGCCAAGCCGACGCGGGACGCCAACGAGATCGCGCAGGTTGGCACCGTGTCCGCCAACGGGGACGCCACCATCGGCAAGCTGCTTTCGGACGCGATGGAGCGTGTCGGCAAGGAAGGCGTGATCACGGTCGAAGAAGCGAAGAGCGCGGAGACGTCGCTGGACGTGGTCGAAGGCATGCAGTTCGACCGCGGCTATATCTCGCCGTACTTCGTGACGGACTCGGAGCGGATGGAGGTGTCGTTCGAAGACCCGTACATCTTGCTCAGCGAGAAGAAGATCGCGAACATGAAGGATCTGGTGCCGGTGCTCGAGGCGGTCGCCCGCTCGCAGCGGCCCCTCCTGATCATCGCGGAGGACGTGGAGGCGGAGGCGCTGGCCACGCTGGTGGTCAACAAGCTGCGCGGGACGCTGACCTGTGCCGCCGTGAAGTCGCCTGGCTTCGGCGAGCGCCGCAAGGAGATGCTGAAAGATATCGCCATCTTGACGGGTGGTCAGGTGATCGCGGAGGAGCTCGGGCTCAAGCTCGAGAACGTCACGCTGAGCGATCTGGGCACCGCCAAGCGCGTCAAGATCGACAAGGACAACACCACCATCATCGACGGCGGCGGCCAGAAGGAGAAGATCAAGGGCCGCCAGCAGGAGATCCGCACGCAGATCGAGGCGACAGCCAGCGACTACGATCGCGAGAAGCTGCAGGAGCGCCTAGCCAAGCTGGTCGGTGGCGTCGCCGTGGTGAAGGTGGGCGCCGCCACGGAAGTGGAGATGAAAGAGAAGAAGGCGCGCGTGGAAGACGCGCTTCACGCGACCCGGGCTGCGGCCGAGGAGGGCATCGTGCCGGGTGGCGGCGTGGCGCTGCTCCGAGCTCAGGCGGCGCTGGATAAGCTCAAGGTGGCGCCGGAGCAGGAGTTCGGCGTGCGCATCATCCGTCGGGCCATCGAAGAGCCGCTGCGGCAGATCGTCGGCAACGCGGGGCTGGAAGGCTCCGTGGTGGTGCAGAAGGTGAAGGAGGGCAGCGGTACGTTCGGCTACAACGCGGCCAGTGGCGAGTACGGCGATCTGATCGCTCAGGGTGTCATCGATCCCGTGAAGGTGGTGCGTACGGCCCTGCAAAACGCCGCTTCTGTCGCCAGCCTGATGCTCACGACCGAAGCGCTGATCGCCGACCTGCCGAAGCCTGCCAAGGCCGCGAACCCAGCGGCCCAGGGCGCCGACATGTGAATCACCCGAGGGGGCGAGTACAAAGTCCGACGAGCGGGGCAGCCGCTGAGGCTCGCCCCGCTGCTCGGCATCGCCGAATCTCCTTGCTTGGGGTTGGGCCTTCTGGCTTCATCGGCTGGCTTGGGTCGATCACCAAAGCGCGCCCCGGAACCGCAAACGGTCGAGCCGCTCGGCGACGCGCTCACGTTCATGCAGCTGCTCTGGGCCCTGACTCACGGGTTGGAATCGGCCTCCAAGCGCATGCACGCCGAGCTCGGCGTCACGGGTCCACAGCGGCTCGTGCTCCGCATCGTCGGCCACCACGGCCGCATCTCCGCGGGTGAGCTGGCCAAGGTGCTGCACGTCCACCCCAGCTCTCTCACCGGCGTGCTCCGACGCCTGGAGCACGCCGAGCTCTTGCGCCGTGAGAGCGATCCTTTCGATCGCCGTCGCGCGCTGTTCGAGCTCACTCGCCGCGGCATGCGGCTGAACCGCCAGCGCGCCGGCACCATCGAAGCCATCGTCTCCACGACGCTGACGCAGCTGCCCAAAGAGCGCGTCGCCGCCGCCCGCGCCGTGCTCAAGAGCATCGCTGTCGCCCTGGAAGTGGAAACGAAGGATTGAGCGGGGAGTAGGCTCACGGCACAATTCCGCTGGGGACCTAACACGCGTCGCCGTGAACGATTTGGCTGCATCCGGCATTAAGCAGCACCCAGATGAAGGTCCTACCCCGCCTTTCACGCGCTCGCTCCCACTCTTTGCTCGGTGGCTCTGTCGCGACGGCCCTGCTGTTCTTGCTCAATTGTTCCGGGCCCGATGACGGGGCGGACGGGGACGGAGCGGCCGCGGGGGCGGGCAACATGGCCGGCTCCCTGAGCGCGGCGGGCTCCGGAACCGCTTCGGGCGGCGGCTCCGGCAGCGGTGCGGGCACGGGGCCGACCACTGCGGGCGGCGGCAACGGCACCGCAGGTGGCAGCAACGGAGGCACCGGCTCCGACGGAGGTGGCGGCTTCGGAGGCTCCAGCGCGGGCGGGAGCACGGGTGGTAGCGGCGCAGGAGGCAGCGATGGAGAGGGTGGCTCTACCTCCCAGGCAGGCTCCGCGAGCGGTGGCGCTGCGAGCGCTGGCGCTGGCGGTACCTCTGCGGGCGGGCAGATGGGCGGCGCTGGCTCGGGCCAAGCGGGCGGCGGCGTGTCGGATCCGAACGACAAGACCATCCCGATGACGATCCCGACGCCGACCAATGGTCAAGGCGAGATCCGCACCAGCACCACCGTGCTGAAGAACGCCGCCAACGGCGGCAAGGACGTTTGGGATTTCAACAACCAAAAGATCGGCGTCAACAACACCGCCGATTGTGACGATGGCGAAGGGCAGAAGACGGTGTTCGAGGTCGAGGACGGCGTCACGGTCCGCAACCTGATCATCGCCGGCGGCCTTCCGGGCGGCAACGGCATCGTCTGCAAGGGCAACTGCACGCTAGAGTACGTGTATTGGGAGGACATCTGCGAGGACGCCGCGACCAACTCCAAGGATGGTGCCACCATGCGGCTCAACCACGTGATCGCGCTCAAGGCCTCGGACAAGGTGTTTCAGCACAACGCCAAGGGTGGCTCGAAGACCATCATTCAGAATTCCTATATTTCCACGTTCGGCAAGCTGTGGCGCTCCTGTGGTGACTGCACCGCCAACGGCGGCCCGCGTCACTTGGAGATCGACAACGTCCGCGTGGACGGCGTCTCCACTGCCATCGCGGGCGCTAACCGGAACTACGGCGACACCGTCACGATTCGGAACCTGTTCGTGAAGGGGGGCTACGACTCGGGCAAGGACAAGCCGAAAATCTGCACCGAGTACATCGGCGTGACCGATCATCAGGGCGAATCCACCAAGGTGAACGACGGCAAGAGCCAGTGGAACACGGCCACCTGCAAGGTGAGCCAGAGCGACGTGAAGTCCTACTGAGCAGAAGCGCGGCGGTCGGCGAGGAAGTTAGCGAAGGCGGTCGACCGCAGCGGCCGGCAAGGGAGCCCCGCCATGCCCGCACGTCACGGTGCAAGTCATCGGCTCAGCCTAGCCTAAGCAGGCTCCACATAGGTGCTGCCGTTGTGAAGCGGCGTGGAGCTCGAGGCGCGTGCGGCTTACGGGTGCGTTGTCGGGCGAGGCAGCTGCGCAGGGTCGGCCACGTCGCTCACGTCCAGCAGGTACTCGGCTGGGGGAGTGGTGTTGGCGCTGGCGCTGGCCGGGGGAGCGGGGCTCGCCGTGCGGGCGGAGGCTGGGCCCGGTACTGCTGCGGCAGGCGTGGGGCGACCGTAGCCGCTGAGCGTGATGACGGTCGCCAGAACGATCGCAGCGACGCCGCCCAGCACGAAGACAACGGCCGTGGGCACGCTGAAGTGGCTCGATCTCGACACGCGCGGATTGTAGCCCACGTCACGGCGCTTGGCGTCAGGCGGGCGGGGGCGCTTTCCGCGTGCGATGAAACGCGGCGAATTGGGACTTTGCCTGCATGCCACAGCGCGATTGGTTGCACATCCAAGCAATTTGCCAGCTCAGACTTGACTACGCGAAGCTCTGCGAGCAAATGCGTGGGCGATGGCTTCTTCGCACGATGAGCCACGCGGCCAAGTTCTGCTCGCCTTGGACGAGCAGAATTGCGCGCGTATCTGCCTGTCGCGGGCCTACGAGCTCGCGCGCGCGTCGAACGCAGAGCTGCAGGTCGTGCGCGTCGTGCCTGGCTGGCGCTGGCTGTGGCGCTTCTTTCCGCGCCTTGCCACGCGAGCGGCGGCTCGGGCGAAGGCCGTGCTGCGCGCCACGCGCTTTTGGCTCGCGGGGGCCTACGGCAAAGAGCCTGCCCCCGGGCACGTGGTGGTGCGGACCGGCAATTTCTTGCAGCAAATCGTCAACCACTCGCAATCACGACCCACGTCCGTGATTGTGCTCCCGCCCCACCTGCCCTCCGTGGGTCGTGTAGCCACCAAGCTGGCGCTGGCGACCGGCATCAAGGTGATGGTGCTTCGCGAGGCGGGCCCGTCGCGCGCCGTGCTCGCCGCGAGTGACCTGCGGACGCCGGGTTTCCCGGTGTTGGCGGAAGCCTCCAAGTTGGCGAAGGATACGCGCAAGTCGCTCGTGTCCTTCCACAACGTGGATCCGCTGAGCTTGCCCGAGGAAGACGGCGGGCCCAGAAATGGCGCCCGAGTGTCCTCCGGCCCGGCGCCGCGAGAGCGCCTGACCGCGGCGCTGCGGGAGCTCTCGGCCGATAGCGTCCCGGTCATCCGCACGGAGATCGATCCCGTGGCTGCGATCGTGGACGAGGCGCGGGAGCGCGGCGTGGACCTGATCATGGTCGGCGCGCACGAACGAGATCGATTCGTGCGTTTGCTCCGCGGCAGCGTGGCGTCTCGCGTCGTGCAACGGGCCCGCTGCTCCGTGATGGTCGCGCCCCTGAAAGGCTCGGCCGGTGAACGTGCTACCGGGGCCTAGCGGCGGAGTGAACGCGCCGACGCGCTGGCTGTGCCGCCAATGGGCAACCGGACGGCGCGGAACGAGACTGGCCAGAACGTCGGCGCCAAGGTGCTGTAACACATACCTGGTGCGCGTCGACGTTGCGCTTCGTGAAAACCCAGCGCGTTCGAGCTGAGCGCGGCTCGACGTGCCGACCTGACACTCGTGTGCCAGAACGAGTCAGCGTCTTTGGGCCAAGATCGTGCGTAGAAAGATCGCGGTTGGCGAGAACAGCGGGGCTTCAGGTTAAACTGTAGGGTGATGTCGAAGCCGATCGAAGACTACGCGCTGATTGGTGATTGTTGCACCGCGGCGCTCGTAGCGAAGGACGGCTCGATCGATTGGTTGTGTTGGCCGCGCTTCGATTCCCCCGCGTGTTTCGCTGCCTTATTGGGGAACGCCGAGCACGGCTACTGGTCGATCGCGCCTTCAGCCCCTGTGCGCCGTACCAGCAGGCGCTACCGCCCTGGCACCTTGATCCTGGAGACGGACCTAGAGACGGAGCAGGGCACCCTGCGCCTGATCGATTTCATGCCGGTCGGGGGAGGCGACGTCTCGGACCTCGTGCGGATCGTGCAGTGTTTGTCTGGGCAGGTCACCGTGCGGTTCGAGCTAGCGTTGCGCTTCGACTACGGCTCTGTCGTGCCGTGGGTAACCCGCGCCGGCAGCGGCGTGCACGCGATCGCCGGACCGGATCGCGTCGTGCTGACGAGCAGCGTGCAGCTCCATGGCGAAGGCTTCAAGACCGTCGGTGAGTTCGTGCTTGCGGCAGGGCAGAGCGAAAGCTTCGTCTTGACCCATTCGGCGTCGCACCTGCCGGAGGTCCCATCGGTCGAGCCGGCGGAGGGCCTGGCCGCGACAGAGTCCTTTTGGGGAGAGTGGAGCGCGCGCTGCAACTACACGGGCGAGTGGGGTGAGGCGGTCACGCGCTCGCTGCTCACCTTGAAAGCGCTCACCTTTGCGCCCACCGGCGGCATCGTGGCCGCTCCCACAACCTCCTTGCCCGAGCACCTGGGGGGCGTGCGCAACTGGGACTATCGATTTTGCTGGCTGCGCGACGCCACCCTCACGCTGCTGGCGCTGCTGGACGCCGGGTATGTGGAGGAGGCGAGGGCCTGGCGCGATTGGCTATTGCGCGCGGTCGCCGGACACCCGGCAGACGTGCAGATCATGTACGGCATCGCTGGCGAGCGCCGCTTGCCCGAGCTGGAGCTGGGCTGGCTTCCTGGCTACGCCGGCTCGCGGCCCGTGCGCATCGGCAACGGAGCCGCACACCAGCTGCAGAACGACGTGTACGGCGAGGTGATGGATGCGCTGCACCAGGCGCGCAAGGCGGGCGTCGCCAGCAGCGATGACGACTGGCACCTGCAGAAGGCGCTGGTGCGCCAGCTGGAGCTCAGGTGGACCGAGCCGGACGAGGGCATCTGGGAGGTGCGCGGCGGGCGCCAGCACTTCACCCACTCCAAGGTCATGGCCTGGGTGGCGCTCGATCGCAGCATTCGGAGCGCCGAGGCCTTCAACCTGGACGGACCGCTCGACCACTGGCACCGCCTGCGCGCCGAGATCCACGCGGACGTGTGCGCGCGCGGCTTCGACGCGGGCTTGGGCTGCTTCGTTCAGGCCTACGGCTCGAAGTACTTGGACGCGAGCCTGCTGTTGATGCCGCTCGTGGGCTTCTTGCCGGCCGATGATCCGCGCGTGGTGAGCACGGTGACGGCCATCGGCCAACGGCTCCGCCGCGGCGGCCTGATCTACCGCTACGACTCGGGCGAGACCGACGACGGCCTGCCCGCGGGCGAAGGCGCGTTCTTGGCCTGTAGCTTTTGGTACGCGGATAACCTCCTGCTCCAAGGCCGGAAAGAGGAGGCGCGCGAGTGCTTCGAGCACCTCCTCTCGCTGCGGAATGACGTGGGACTCTTGGCCGAGCAGTACGATCCGGTGGCGCGGCGGCAGCTCGGGAACTTCCCGCAGGCCTTCTCCCACCTCACGCTGATCGGCACCGCGCTCAACCTGTCGCGCGGGAAGAAGCCGATGGAGCAGCGGCAATCCGAGTCGCCGCGAAGGGAATAAGCGAGGGCTGGCCGATCACGTAGCGCTATGCATAATTGAGGGTATGAT
>JAEYOT010000845.1 GCA_023411445.1 Pseudomonadota bacterium | reverse complement strand
GGCGCCAACCTAGAGCCGTGCGCGCGGGGCGCGATCGAGTGGGAGCCGCTGGGCGCGTCGTCGCGCGTGGACGTCGCCTCGCTCGGCTGGTTGGGCGTCGAGGCCGAGAGCCTCGCGGACCTTTCACCCCGCGGCCGAGCGCGGCTCGACAGCGCGCTGTTGCCCGGCGCAGAGGTGGTGGGGCGCTGGAGCGACGGCAAGGTGCTGGCCACCCGGCAAGAGCGCGGGCGCGGGCTCTTGTTCAGCGTCGGCCTCCCAGTTTCGGTGGACGTGAGCGATCTACCGCTCCGGCCCGGCTTCCTCGCGCTGCTCGATCACATGGTGAGCGAGGCGCAGCGTCGCCGCGGGCCGCGTTCGAGCGAAGCGGGCACCGATTGGTCGTTTGCTGCCAGCGGCAACCTGCAGATCCAAACGGACGCGGGCCCGCTCGCGACGCGCGAGGCGGGCGGCCAGCGCCTGGCCACGCCGGAGCTCACCGGCCGCTACGAGATCACGGTCGGGTCGAACCGGGAGACGCGCTTCGTCACGCTGCCCGCCGACGAGATCCTGAGCCAACCGAAGGACCAGCTGCCGGCGGAGCTGCGCGGCGCCCAGCGCGGCGGCCCGCCGCAGGTGGACGCGAGCCCGGAGCTGGGCTGGCTGCTGCTGCTCTTGCTCGCCTGCGAGATCGGCGTGCGCGCGCTGCGGCTGGTGCGTGAGCGGCGCGCACATGGTGCTATAGAGCCGTCGTCGTCATGACCGCTTCAGCTACTTCGCCGCTGGCCGAGCTCGGCTCGCGCTTTCGCCAAGCCATCGTCAAGGCCTATGGCCCCACCCACGCGGACGTGGACCCGCTCGTGCGCCGCTCGGATCGCGCGGACTTTCAGGCTAACCTTGCGATGAGCCTGGGCAAGCTGCTCGGCAAGAAGAACCCGCGCGAGTGCGCGCAAGAGCTAGTCGCCGCGCTGGACGTGGCGGACCTGTGCGAAAAGGTGGAGATCGCGGGCCCGGGCTTCATCAACCTCACGCTGAAGAACGAGTACTTGAGCGGGCTGCTCACGTCCATCGCGGCGGACCCGCGACTGGGCGCCTCCACCACGCCCCAGCCGCAGACCGTGGTCGTGGACTACGGCGGCCCCAACGTCGCCAAGGAGATGCACGTCGGACACCTGCGCCCGTGCGTGATTGGGGATTGCCTGGTGCGCGTGCTGGACTTCGTCGGGCACCGCGTCATTCGCCAGAACCACATCGGTGACTGGGGCACGCCGTTCGGCATGCTGATCGAGCATTTGCTGGATCTCGGCGGCGCCGACAAGGCCGCGGAGCTGAGCGTCGGCGAGCTTGACGCTTTCTACAAGGCAGCGCGCAAGAAGTTCGACGGCGATCCCAGCTTCGCCGAGCGCTCGCGCAGCCGCGTGGTCTCGCTCCAAGCCGGCGACGCCAAGACGCTCGAGCTGTGGCGCATCCTGGTCGACGCCTCCAAGCTGCATTTCGAGAAGGTGTTCGCGCGCTTGGGCGTGACGATGACGCCGGCGGACACGCGCGGCGAGAGCTTCTACAACCCGTTCTTGCCGGAGATCGCGGCGGATCTGCAGGAGCGGGGCGTGGCCGTGATCGAGCAAGACGCGCTGTGCGTCTTCCCGGAGGGCTTCAAGAACCGTGACGGTGAGCCGCTACCGCTGATCGTGCGCAAGAAGGACGGCGGCTTCGGCTACGCCGCGACGGATTTGGCGGCGCTGCGCTACCGGGCGCAAGAGCTGGGCGGCCAGCGCATCTTGTACGTGGTGGGCTCGCCGCAAGCGCAGCACTTTGCCATGGTCTTCGCGGTGGCGCGCCTAGCCGGTTACATCGGGCCTGACGTGCAGACATCGCACGTCGGCTTCGGCTCCGTGCTCGGTAAAGATCGCAAGATCTTGCGCACGCGCTCGGCCAGCGGTGACACGCTCAAGCTGATCGAGCTCCTGGATGAAGGGCGCGAGCAAGCGCTGAAGACGCTGGAGCAGCGCGGCGCCGACGTGCCGAAGGAAGCTTGGCCGCACTTGGCGGAGAGCCTATCGCTCGCTGCCATCAAGTACACGGACCTGTCGAGCGATCGCATCAAGGACTACATCTTCGACTGGGATCGCATGCTGGCCGCCGAGGGCAACACCGGGCCGTACCTGCAATACGCGCAGGCCCGCCGCCGCTCGCTCTTGCGCAAGCTGGGCGACGGGGAGACGGTGCAGCCCGAAGCGATCAGGATCCAGCACGATCGTGAACATGCGCTGGCACTGCTCATCAGCGGCTTCGGCGACGCGGTTCACTCGGTAGCCACCAGCCTGGAGCCGCACAAGCTGTGCGGCTACCTCTACGAGCTGGCCAGCGCCTTCAGCTCCTTCTGGGTGGAGTGCCCGGTGCTGAAAGCCGATGTCCCGCCGGACGTGCGAAAGAGCCGCATCGCCCTCACGGATCTGACCGGTCGCGTGCTGGTGCAAGGCATGGCGCTGCTGGGCATCGAAGCTCCCGAGCGGATGTGATATTCGGCGGGCCATGCGTCCGTGGCTCGCCCTCTCCGCGCTCTGCCTGAGCACCGCCTGTTCGTCTGCCGGCCCCTACGGCTACAGCCGCACCTACACCCCGCTGGACGCGGAGGAAGAAGCCGCTGAAGGAGCGCGCGAATACGATCCGGTGATGGTCGAGCGCGACCGTGCCACCTGGAAGAAGAGCACCATCAGCGTCTTCGGCGTCGTCACCAAGCGCGCCGAGGGGCCGGGTGGCGCGGCTTACGTCACGCTCAGCGTGCGCACGCTGGAGCAGCGCAACCTGTGTGACACCTTGGACGAAGAGACGTGCCGCGTGACGGTGGGCGAGCGCGAGTTCGCCGTGGTGCACGCGCTGCTCAAGCTCGCTCCGGGCGACGACATCGGCGAAAAGAGCCTCAATCGCGGCTCGCTCGTGCGAGTGCTGGGCAAGCTGACGGACGAGGTGGACCCGGAGGACGGCACGCCCGTGCTCCAGGCCAAGTACTACCGGCACTGGCCGCGCAACTACTTCGTCACGACCGCGAGCCGCCCCGACATGACCATGTAGGCGGTGCTCAGAGCGCGGACAGCGCCCAACCCATCGAATACTGCAAGAGCACCGCCATGCCGCCCGGCCGCGTGAGCGAGGTCGCGCGGCAGGTAGAGCTCGTAGCCGGCTGCGCCCGGCACACGGTCTGCACGGTACCGCCGAACGAATGCCCCAGCGC
>JAEYOT010000826.1 GCA_023411445.1 Pseudomonadota bacterium | reverse complement strand
GCCGACCAGCGACCGAAAGCGCCGGCACCCGGGAACCAGGGGATGGTCGCGAGTAGCTCCACCTCACACAGCCGAGCGAGCGCACCAAACTGCTGGCGGTTGAACGGTGACGAAGCGGGCTCGGCGCTGCTCGGGAAGATCTTGGTGACGATCAGGACGCGCATGGCTCAAATGGCTCGCTGAAGCAGCGGCAGGCGAGGGGCGCGGGGCTCCGCGACGAGCTCCAAGCTGAGTAAGGTCATATCGTCGCCGGGCGGCTCGGCGTGCGGGCCCGGCAGGCGCGCCAGTAAGGAGCGATGCACCGCACCGCTGCCCCCCGTCGTCTCCGACAGCAGCGCGATCAGCGTCGACATCTCCGACAGCTCCGTCTCGATCGCCTCGAGGATGCCGTCGGTCATCAGCACGACGATGTCCCCGCGACCGAGCTTGTAGGTTTCTTCGAAGTACTGCGCCTGCGGCAAGATGCCGAGCGGCGGCCCGGAAGCTCGGCCCACGACTTGGGTCAAGCCGCAGGCGTCTCGCAGCACGGCCGGAACGTGGGCGGCGTTGGCGATGGTGATGGTGCCGCGGTCGGCGTCGATCTCGAACGCTGCGCCGGTGACGAAGCGGTCCGTCGCCAGCTCGCCGACTAGGCTTCGATTCAGCTCACCTAAAACTTGGCTTGGCCGCAAGTGCACGTGCGCCAGCTGCTCCAGACGGCGCAGCACGTTGGGCAGGAGCTTGGCGCCGTCCTCACCGCGGCCGCAGGCGTCGCCAATCACCACGGCGAGGCGCTTGGGACCACGCAGACGAACGGCGTAGAAGTCGCCCCCTAACCCGCCGCCGGCGCAGCGCGATTCGGCAAGCATCCTGAACGCTCCCATCTCCCACGGCACGTTGGCTGGTGGGTTCACCAATAAGCTCTCGGCTGAAGCATCCACGCGCCGCTGCGGTGCATGCCGCATGCCACGGAGCGTCGCGATCCGCCACGCGCCACGGTGCAGAACGTACACGCGTGGCATGCGCCTTGCGTTTCCGGCCACACATGAGCAAAGCTCCAAGGGATACGTCTGCGGTGGCGCTCACGCGTGGCTCAACTCTCGGCGCGGCCCTCGTGGCGTCGCTGTGGCTAGCCGCCTGTGGTGGCACGAATGACTCGGACAAAAACGCCGAGGGTGGCTCGAAGGGAGAAGCCGGGGAGACCGGTCAGAGCGGCTCGAGCGCCGGAGGCAGCTCGAGCAACGGTGGCACGGCTGGCAGCGGCGGTAGCAGCGGTGGCGGATTCGATTGCAGCGCTACCGCCGAGCCGTCCGAGCTGATCGAGATACCGGCCGGCGAGTTCGCCATGGGCTGCAATGAAGCAAGCGACTCAGCTTGTGACGAGGACGAGAAACCGCAGCACACCGTGTCGCTGTCCGCCTTCTCGATCGAACGCACCGAGGTAAGCCAAGCGCAGTACACGGCTTGCGTGCTCGACGGCGCTTGCACGCCGCCTGCTTGCGAGTGGAGCTGCAAGAACGAAAATTACCCGGCCGGCTGCGTCGACCTCACCCAGGCCAAGGCCTACTGCAGCTGGGCCGAGCGCCGCCTCCCGCCGGAAGCAGAGTGGGAGAAGGCGGCGCGCGGCGAGGAGGGCGCCATCTTTCCGTGGGGCGACGCGAAGCCGACCTGCGATCTGGCCAACCTCGCCGGCTGCGGCAACGCGGCCAAGCCAGTGGGCAGCCTGAAAGGCGGGCAGAGCCCTTACGGCGTGCTGGACATGGCCGGCAACATGGTCGAGATGGTCGCCGACTTCTACGACGAGCAGTACTATGCCTCGTCGCCGGAGAGCGATCCGAAGGGGCCAACCACTGGCTCGCGCTACGTCGGTCGCGGCGGCGGCTTCAAGAGCGAAGGCGATTGGCTGCGCGCGTCGAAGCGCGATTGGTACGACACGACGGACTCGGCAGCGTCGCTGGGGTTTCGCTGTGCTCGATGAGGCGCGGCCCAGCTGGCCGCGCCGCGTGCCGCTCGGCTCAACTGGCGGCGCGGGGCGTGAGCGCGACGCGCAGCTTGGCGATCAGCTCGCGGCTCACCTGCCGGGCGAGCACCAGCGCGCCCAGTGTGTAGGCCAGCGCGCCGCTCACTACCTCAACGGCGAGCTGCAGCGCCGCGGGCAAGCCCCCGGCGGCGTTGACCACGGCGCGAGCCGCCAGCACGGCCGCGACCATGACCAGACAAGCCGCCAGGGCTGGGAGCAAGCTGCCGCGCGAGCGCCGCAGCGACACACCATCCAACCGCTGCACGACCCAGAGCGAGGCCAGCGCATGGCCGGCGAAAGCGACGCCGACCGCCGCGCAGGTCCACAGCGGGCTGATGCGCCCGAAGCTGACGATGCCGGCCAAGAGCAGCACCAGCTTGAACGCCTCGAGCCAAAAGATGCTGCGCGGCAGCTGCTTGGCTTGCAGGTAAGAAGCCACCGTCCAGCCGACGGGGCGCGCCACAGAGAGCGCTGCGAGCAGCACCAGCATGGGGCCCATCGGCTGCCAGCGCGGATCGAACAAGGTGGCCACCAAGGTGGGCGCCACCACGCCGAGCCCCACGGCGAGCGGGAAGACGATCAGGCCGAGCAGCGCCATCGAGCGCACCAGCGCGTCTGCGCGGCGCTCGGCATCCATGCGCGCGAAGGACGGCAACAGCACGTCCCCAATTTGCTCGCCCACCTGGATCGCGGGCACGTCCGCCAGGTTGTACGCCAGGTTGTACATGCCGGTGGGGCCGGGGCCGAAGAAGCGCGCCACCAGCAGGTTGTCCCAACGTCGCGTCGCGAACTCACACAGGGCGCCGAGCGCCATGGGCACGCCGAAAGCGAGCAGCTCACGCGTCTGCCCGCGCGTGATGCGCGCTGGCTCGAGCCAATCCCGTCGGCTCACGCTGGCCGTGTAGAACGTGAGGCGCACCAGCGAGCGACACACGTTGCCGAGCACGATGGCCATGCCGCCCAAGCCCAGCGCAGCGGCGCCGATGCTGACGGCGCTGTGCAGCAGATCCGAGCTGGTACGAGCGAGGCTGATCCTTCCGAAACGCAGCTCGCGGACCAGCACCCGCTCCGGCACGAAGGCCAAGCGATCCAAGAGCACGCTCAGCGCGATGCCGGGCAGGAAGCGGGCCATACCGGGCGCGTCGAACCACAAGCCGAGGAGCGGGCCGAGCAGCAAGAGCAGTGCGAGCGCCAGCAGGCCGAGGCCGACATGGAACGCGGTGACGTGGAAGGTGGTGCTGCGGGGCGCGTGCGGATGCGCCACCAAGTACTGGCCCCAGCCGATGATGGACAGCTGATTGGCCGTCATGCCCAAGACGGCGGCGACCATCACCTCGCCGTACTCCGCGGGGGCGATGAAGCGCGTGAGCACCAGCGTACCGATCAGGCCCACGGCGCGCGAGCCCATGCCGGACGTGATCGTCCACACGGCGCCGCGTACGGTGTCGCGTACCAGCGACACGGCTCAGGGCACCCGCACCGAGTCGCCTGCCAAAATCACGATGTCCTGCTCGGGGTGTTTGCCGGAGAGGATGTCGTCGTAGTTGATAGGGATGCGCTGCACGGTGCCGCCGACGTTGCGCACGATCACGACCTCGTCCGTGTCCGCGTAGCGGTTGGGGCCGCCGGCCAGCGCCAGCGCCTCCGAAACGGTGAGGTAGTAGCGCGCGGTGAACAAGCCGGGGTTCTGCACGTTGCCCGCGACCGTGAACCGGTAGCTGTTGATCTCCGCGATGGAGACGGTGACGGCTGCATCTTTGATGTACGCCGTCAGTCGCTGACTCACGTCCTGCTGCAGCTGCGCGGCGGTGCGGCCCGCGGCGCGCAGCTCGCCGAGCAGCGGCATCGTGATGGTGCCGTCGGGACGAACGATGGCGTCCGTGGACAAGCTGTCGTCTCGCCAAACGCCGATGCGCACGACGTCCGCGACGCCGATAACGTAGGGTTTTCCGCGTGGATCGTGGCGAGCCGCGTCGGCGTAGACAGCGCTGTTCGCGCCGCCGTGCGCTCGACACGCGGTGAGCGGAGCGAGCGTGAGCGTCAGAACCGCGAGCGTAAGGAGCGGAGCTTTCATTTTGTGATCAACACCTAAGCACAAACTACGATGCATGCCATACCCGGAATCATCGCGCTCGTCGTTTTCATCTACGCACGACCGCAAGAGTTCTACGAGCCTCTACGCGTCGTGCCGCTGCTCTATATATTCTTCGGGCTCGCGGTGTTTGGTCTGTGGCTCGATTGGCGCGTGGGTAACACGCGTCTTCGTGCCGTGCCGCAGCTGCCGTGGGTGCTCGCGTTCGCGGCGTGGACAGTGTTCACGGTCTTGATCCGCGCGCCCGGTGAGGCGGTGAGTCTCGCGCTCGGCTTGAGCGTTTGCATCGCGCTGTTCCTGCTGATCGCGCACGGCGTGCAGAGCTTCCGCGCGCTCCACTGGGTGGCGGCCGCGGTGCTGTCCATGGTGCTGTTCGTCTGTAGCGTCGGCGCGCACCAGGGCTTCGCCGAGACAGGCTGTGTGATCGTCGATGAGACGATCCCGGGCGACAAAGCCTCGGGAAAACCCGATGGAAGGCCGTGCGATACGCCGCGCGCCTGTTACGTCAACGGCGCCGAGCCGGGCGCCGAGTATCAGTGCGAAAGGATCGGCTTGTTTGGCACCACCTCCATCGGTCGTGGTCGCGTGCGCTACCGCGGCGTGCTGCAAGACCCGAACGAGCTGGCGCTCGCTGGCGGCGTCGGTCTACCGCTCGCGTTCGCCTTCGGGCAAGCCCGAGGAGGCATGGGCCGGCGCACCTTGGGGCTGATGGCGTTCTTGCTCGTGCTGCTCTGCGCAGTGCTGACAGGCTCGCGCGGTGGGCAGCTGGTGTTCTTGGCCGTGCTCGGCGCCTACTTCGTGAGCCGCGTCGGTGTGGCGGGCATCCTGCTCGGTGGAGTGCTGGCGCTGCCGCTCCTCTTGCTCGGCGGCCGCGGAGGCGAGGATGCCTCCAGCTCCACCATGGAGCGCGTGGACTGCTGGGCCGAGGCGCTCAGCATGTTTCGTTCACACCCGCTGCTCGGGGTCGGCTTCGGTCAATTCACCGAGTACCACTACATGACGGCGCACAACTCGTACTTGCTGGCGCTGGCGGAGCTCGGCTTCCCGGGCATGCTCCTGTTTTCAGCCATCTTGTACCTGTCCGGCAAGATCCCGCTCGCGGTGCTTCGGCACATGAAGCTGGCGACGGAACCAGGAATCGTGGCTGGAGCGCAGCTGACTCGCGCTTGGGCGATGGCCCTCTTGGCGGCGTTCGTCGGCCTCGCCGTCGGCATCTTCTTCCTCTCGTTCACGTTCCACTACGTGCTGTGGATTTACCTGGGCTTAGCGGGCGCGCTCTTCTCCGCCGTGCGTCGGCACGACTCTAGCTTTCGTGTGCGTCTCGAATGGTACGACCTCGTGGCCTTGTTGATCGCCAACATCGGCATCATCGGCCTGGTTTTTCTCTATACGAAGTGGAAGCTGGGATGAAACACCTACGCAGTCGGCTCGTGCTCGGAACCGTGGCGCTCTCTCTGCTCGCTCTGCCGGCCTGCAATCGGCTCGGCTTCCGTCGCGACACGGAGCGCGCCCAATCCGCCAAGGGCGCCGCGGCGCCGGTCGCGCTGGAGGCGCCGCGCGTCGCGCCGCCGAGCAC
>JAEYOT010000787.1 GCA_023411445.1 Pseudomonadota bacterium | reverse complement strand
ATGATGTCGCCAGTTTCCAACTTGAGCGACGGTTCGTCCACGACACCCCCCCAGCAGCTACCGGCGGTAATCACATGATATTCAATGACATGCTCCACACCCGGGAGAATGTACGGGCCCACGGCTTCGCCAGCGGGCGCCTCTACTACCCAGGGCGTAGTAGCTTCCACCGAAAAGAACACCGCGCCCGTCAGGCGCACGGCGCGTAGCACCTCGGACAGGGTGTCCACCATGGGCGTGGCAGTGGTCGACTGAGGGGGCGCCGGACGGGCAGTCATGTCAATCCGATGGGCGGTCAAGCAGCGTGGCCTCGGAGTTCCTACAACCATCGTGCGGGCGCGGCAGCAAGCGTCCCGCTCACGAGGTCAAACCATGGCAAACGCAATTGATATTTCTCCTAGCTCCCGCCCCCTCAACGTCGTCAACCTCGACTTTGGTGCCATCAAGGCGCGCCAGCAGCAAATGTGGGCGTCAGGGGATTTTTCGGTGATCGGCAACACGCTGCAGCTCGTCGGCGAGACGCTGTGTGAGGTGTGCGCGCGCTGCTTGGGTGATGGGTTTGGGCGCCGGCAGGTTGATGGGACTCGCGTCGGCGGCGGGTGGTGGCGTCGTGTGATGACCATCGCGTAGCGCGCGGAGCGAGGCGCGGTGTGATGGCCATCGCGGCGGCGCCGTGGCGTGACGCCGCCGCGATGGCGATTGGTCAGTCGAAGCGGAGCAGCGCCTCGGCGACGCGGGTGACGACGTCGTGGTCGACGAGCTTCTTCTTGCGGCGGGCGGCATCCCGCAGCGCTGCTGTGGCAAGCCGATCTATCTCGCGGAGCGCCCCCTGCGAGAGCTCATGCAGGGCCGCGAGCGCATCGTCGGGGAAGAGGGCGCGGTCGGAGCCTGCGGCGGCGAGCCGAAAGCGCACGTATTCGGCCGTATCTTCGAGGGTCGCGGGAGCGATCAGGAAGCGGTGGTGGATGCGGGTCAGTAGTGATCGGTGCGCGCGCCGCGACAGGTTGGCCTCGAGCTCGGGCAGGCCAACGAGCACCAGGGAAAGCAGGGCTTTCGCGTCCCATTCGTAGTTCATGAGGATGTGCAGGTGGCCGAGCATGTCGGGTTGGAGCAGGTGCGCCTCGTCGAGCAGGAAGACCGGATGCACCCGGTCGCGCCTCAGCTCTTGCACGTGCGTTTCTACCGCCAAAAAAAGGTTGGCGGCCACGGAGGTCGGGTGGAGACCGAGCGTGTGGCAGAGGTGTCGGTAGAAGTCGCGGCGGCCGAGGGTCGCGTTACGACAATAGGTCAGACGGAAGCCGGCCTGGGGTAGCCGCCGCCGGAGGGCACGCAGCACGCACGTCTTGCCGACGCCAGGTTCGCCCAACAAGAGCACGCTCTGCCGATCGGTGAGCGCTTCCTCGATGTCGTCGACAAGCGCCACCTTGCTCGCTGGCAGCCAGAGGTCGGCGTCTTCGATCTCTTTCGAGAAGGGTGACGATCGCAGCCCAAAGCACGAGAGATCAGAAAATGTCGTCATGGCAGTCCTCCCCGCTGCTGATGCCAAGTGTGCGTCCTGGGTCGAAATCGACTGGATTCTTCGGCTTTTCCGGAGCAGGCCGACGGGGTGGGCGGGGCTTCTTGTTGTTGGCAGTCGGGTCTACGACGCTGAGTGCGATGCGCTTGCCGTCGAGCTCGAGCATGGGCTCGGCGGCGTCGAAGAGGCTCGTCGTCACCGTAATCACTTGGCCGGCCAGGTAACCCAGCGGCACCTCGTACACGACGCCGTCCACGCTGATGGTGGTGTCGCGCCGCACCCGGCGCCGGACGCGGACCGTGAGCGCGGCGCGCAGCTCATCTTCCGTGACGCGCACCTTCTCGCCTTCGGCGTAGCGGGCGGCCGGCGTGCGACCGAGGATGCCGGCGTGTGGCGCTTGCTGGTAGTACCGCGCGAGCCAGTCGCGCAGCTTGCGCTCGACTTCCGCAAGAGACGCGACTTGCCCGATGTGCGACAGCGCTTCTTCACGCATTCGCCGCCAGAATCGCTCCATCTTACCGCGCGCTGGCGCGTCGTAGGGGCGAGCGTGCAAGAGCGTGATGCCCAGGCGCGAGCACACCAGCTGCAACACGTCCCCGCGGTAGGTGGCGCCGTTATCGAGATACAGAGCGCTGGGTTTTCCGTGTTCCAGCAGCGACTGCGCGAAAATCGACAGCATCCGTTCCTCCCGCTCGTCGTCGTACACGCGCAGGTTGATGCAGTATCTGGAGGCGTCGTCGAGCAGGCCGTGGACACGGACTGGCGTTCGTTTGCCATCCAAAGTCAGCGTCGGGCCGTGGCAGACGTCGCCATGCCACAGCGCTCCCGGGCACTCGGCCTGCCAACGCAGGCGCGTCTTGCTGCCGTCGCCGTCCGCCGCCGCGGTGCGCGTGAGTCCGCGCTCGGCAAACATCCGACGTACCGTGCACGCCGTTACTTCCGGTCCCACTCGGCCCTCTGCTCGCAGCGTCCGCAGAATGAGCTTCACGCTCACGCTCGGGTGCTCGCGCCGAATGTCGCAGAGCAGCTCGCGCAACTCTGGATCGAGATCTCGACCGCGGCCACGATCACCGCGGGCTCGAGGCACCAGCGC
>JAEYOT010000728.1 GCA_023411445.1 Pseudomonadota bacterium | reverse complement strand
GCTGAGAGCCACGCGCGAAAGAGCTGAGAGGAGCGCCGCTTTCACGGGCAGGTTTCATAGCCTGCCCGAAGCGAAAGCGACAGCCGCGCCGCGCGGCTCAGCCCGTGCCCTGGAGCTCGGGCTCTCCGGCGCGGAGCTCGTGTCCCGACTGGGACGGCACCCGGCCGGACTCCGGCGCGACGCCGGCGTGCTGGTGGTCCTGCGCGATCAGCACGTAGAGCGACGGCACCACGAACAGCGTGAACAACGTGCCGATGGCCATGCCGCCGACCAGCACCACGCCGATCGAGTTGCGCGCCACCGCGCCCGGGCCGGTCACGAGCGTGAGCGGGAAGTGACCGGCGACGGTCGCGACCGTCGTCATCAAGATTGGCCGCAGGCGCGTGGAGGCTGCAAGCTTCACGGCTTCCAACTTACTGAGGCCGAGCGACTGCTGGTGGTTCGCGAACTCCACGATCAAGATGCCGTTCTTGGCGACGAGGCCGACCAGCGTCATCAGGCCGACTTGCGAGTAGATGTTCAGCGTGGTGGTCCAGCCGTCCGTCAGCTTGAAGCCCATGCCGGGTGGCCCTGCGAACTTCAAGAACGTGAAGATCAGCGCGCCGAACATCGCGAGCGGCACGGAGCCGCCGAGGATGACGAGCGGATCGCGGAACGAGTTGAACTGCGCCGCCAGCACCAAGAAGATGAGCGCGATGGCGAGGCCGAGCGCCGGCAAGAACTTGCCGGACTCCTGGCGGAGCTGGCGGGACTCACCGGTGTAGTCCGTGCGCGAGCCGGGCGGCATGATCTTGGCAGCCGCCTCCTCCAACACCTTCAAGCCCTGATCGACCGAGCGCGGCGCGACGCCGGAGATCTTGATCGAGTTGAGCTGCTGAAAGCGGTTCAGGGATCGCGGCTCGACGCCGCTCTTCAGGCTGGCGATGGCGTCGAGCGGGATGAGCTCGCCCTGCGGGCCGGAGATGTGGATCCTGGAGAGCTGGTCGGGGGTGAGGCGCGCGGCGCGCTCGACCTGCGCGATCACCTTGTAGCTCCTGCCGTCGATGCTGAAGCGGTTGACGTAGTTACCGCCCAGCATCGACGCCAGATCCGCGCCGACCTGCTGCATGGGCAGGCCCATCGAGGCCACCTTGTCCCGATCGATCACGATCTCGCTGTTGGCTTGATCGATGCGCACGTCCGTGATCGGCGGGAAGGCGAACTGCCCGCTCTTGGCCGCCTCACCGACGATCTGCTGCGCGTACTCCAGGAGCTTGACGTGATCATCCGTGGACGCGATCACGAACTCCACCGGGAAGAATCCCGCGCTAGGCAGCGCCGCAGGTAGAAACACGGGCGCACGCACGCCGGCGATATCCGCGGCCTTGGGCGTGAGCTCTGCGTGGATCGGGAACACGCTACGCTCGCGCTCGTTCCAGGGCTTGAGCATGGCGCCGCCGAAGCCTGCGCTGGGGAAGGTGATTTGGAAGCTCTGCTTGAACTCCGGCAGGGAGCTGAACGCGTCGTTCACCTGCTTGGTGTACGGCGTGAGCTGCTCCAGCGTGGCGTTGGGCGGCACGTCCAGCGCGGTGAACAGCACGCCTTGGTCCTCGTTCGGCGCTAGCTCGGCCGGCGAGAACATGTACATCGGCACGGTGACGATCGTCAGCGTGATCCACACGGCGTAGACCAGCCCGCGCGAGCGCAAGGTGCTCCCCAGCATGCGATCGTAGCGGTTGCGGATGCGCTCGAAGGTGCGGTTGATGGCGCCCGTGAGCCGGCCGTCCTTGTGGTCGTCGCGGAGCAGCTTCGATGACATCATCGGCGATAGCGTGAGCGCCACCACGCCGGAGATGAACACCGCGCCCGCCAGCGTGAAGGCGAACTCGCGGAACAAAGCGCCCGTCAAGCCACCTTGGAAGCCGATCGGCGCGTAGACGGCGGCCAGCGTGATGGTCATGGCCACGATGGGACCGACCAGCTCGCGCGCGCCGAGCAAGGCCGCGTCCAGCCGGCTCTTGCCCTCGCGGATGTTTCGCTCGGTGTTCTCCACCACGACGATGGCGTCGTCCACCACCAGGCCCACGGCCAGCACGATGGCTAGCAGCGTGAGCAGGTTGAGCGTGAAGCCGAACAGCTGCATCAAGAACACGGCGCCGATCAGCGACACCGGGATGGACACGATCGGGATGAGCACGCTGCGAATCGAGCCCAGGAACAGGAAGATCACGACCATCACGATCAGGATCGTCTCCGTCAGCGTGCGGGTGACCTCGTTCACGGCGTTCTCGATGTACGTGGTCGAGTCGAACGCCACGTAGGAGCGCATGCCGGTGGGGAGCTCCTGTTTGATCGTCTCGAGCTCGCTACGCACGCGGCCGATCACGTCCAGCGAGTTGGCGTTGGGCAAGACCCACACACCCATGAACACCTCGCGCTTGCCGCTGAAGCGCACGTCCTGCTCGTAGTTGTCGGCGCCCAGCGTGACGTCGGCGATGTCCTCGAGCCGAACGAGCGCTCCGTCGCGCTCCTTGATGGTGAGGCGCTTGAAGCCCTCCACGGTCTGCAGGTCCGTGGTCGCGGTCAGGTTGACCTGGACCAGCTGTCCCTTGGTTTGTCCGACCGCCGCCAGGTAGTTGTTGGCGGCCAGGGCTTGTCGCACCTGGGCCGGGCTCACGTTGAGCGCGGCCATCCGCTCGGGCTTGAGCCACGCGCGCAGCGCGAACTGTCGCCCGCCCAAGATCTCCGCGCGCTGGACGCCCTCCAGCGCCGACAGCCGCGGCTGAACGACCCGGATCAGGTAGTCCGTGACCTGGTTATCCTCCAGGATGTCCGAGCCGAAGCTCATGTACATCGCCGCGACCTGCGCGTCCGAAGGCTCGATCGCGATCGACGGTACCTCCGCTTCTGGCGGGAGATCCGCGCGCACTTGGTTCACGCGCGCGCTGATATCCGCCAACGCGGCGGCGGCCGGGAAATTGAGCTTCAGCCTGACGTTGATGGTCGACAGGCCCTGCGTGCTCTGCGACTCGATGAAGTCGATACCATCCGCCGCGGCGATGGAGCGCTCCAGCGGGGTGGTGATGAAGCCGCGCACCAAGTCCGCGTTGGCGCCGACGTAAGCGGTCGTCACCTTCACGGTAGCGCTCTCTAGCTTGGGGTACTGGCGCACGTTGAGCGTGCGGATGGCCTGCAAGCCGGCGATGATGATCACCAGGCTGACCACGATGGCCAGCACGGGCCGGCGGATGAAGATGTCCGTGAATTTCATGGCCGCCTCCGGCTCAGCGGTTTTCCGGCGTTGGGTTGAGCGACGGCGTGGGCCCGCCCTCGTTCTTGACCTTGAGCGGGATGCCGTTGCGCAGCTTGAACGCGCCAGCCGTCACCACCTCTGCGTCGGCCTTGATCCCGTCCGTGATCGCGACGAAGTCACCCCGGGTGCTGCCGAGCTTGACGAAATGCTGCTGTGCCACCTTGCGCGGCTTGCCGTCCGGACCCGGCTTCTCCTCGCCCACGAACACGGAGTCCCCGTACGAGGCGTGGACGACCGCGGTGACCGGTACCGCGACCACCTCTTGGAGCTGGGGCAGCACCACCTCGATGCGCAGGAACAGGCCCGGGCGAAGCCGAGCCGCTTCGTCCGGCAAGCTCGCGCGGATCTTGACGTTACGGGTCAACGGATCCAGCGCGGGGTCGATCGCGCTGACGACGCCCTCGGCGATCGGCTTGGGGTCCCCGCCGGCGAAGGCGCGCACCTTCATGCCCAGCTGGAGCTTCGACAGGTCCTGCTGCGGGAGCGAGAACTCGACGAAGGTGTTCTCCGCCGACTCCAGCGTGGTGACGTGCGTGCCGGGCGCCAGGTACTGTCCGACGTTGACCGAGCGCATGCCGAGCTTGCCGGAGAACGGCGCCCGCACCACCTTGCGCTCGATCTGTGCCGCGAGCGCGCTCACGTCCGCCGTGATGCTCTTGAACTGCGACTGATCTTGATCGACCTGGGATTGCGCCACCGCGCCGGACGTGACCAGCGCGCGGGAGCGGTTCATCGAAATTTCAGCCAGCTCGCGGCGCGCTCTGAGCGAGGCGAGCTGAGCGCGCTCCACGCTGGTGTCGAGCTCCACCAAGATCGCGCCCTGCTTCACGGTGTCCCCGGACTCGAAGTGCAGGCGCGAGACGATGCCCGGCGCGTCGTTGGCGACGGCCACACCCTTGGCCGACACCACGCTGCCCACGGCCGAGAGCGTCTCCTCCCAGGTTTGTTTCTGGGCGGGTGCGGTGCTGACGACCTCTGGCGGCGGTCCGGCCTTCTGCATGGCTTCACCCATGCCGATGAGCATCGCAATCTGCGAGCCCTTGACAGCAACGAGGCCGCCGATCAGTACGACCACCCCAAAAATCACGATGACGTAGCGCATGAGGTACCTGCTCGTAGAGCGCCTGCCTTAATGGTTCTTCATGTTTTCTGCGGGTCTTGGCAGGGCCCGGACGTGGCGCATCACCCCTAAGGCCTTACCGGCGGGACCGCCACCCCTCAGGCTTAGTGGCAACGTTTTCGGGACGGCGAGCGGCACAATCCGACCCGCCGCTGACGCTGGCTGGCGTTCCAGACTCACGAGAAGCTGGCCCTGGCCGAACCTCCGTCCGACGCTGTGATCACAAGCGCAGGGCGAGCGCAGGTCAGCGAGCAGATTGCTCAGCCCAGATATCGAATCAGCCGCGCGAGACTCCGTATCTCTGCCGTTCCGAGCGACGCGCAGGACTGCTCTACCAAGGGCACTGCACGCGCTGGTGTCGGGGGAGGCCGCGGCCATCACAGCCCGAGCTTGGGTGTTCCCTGGTGGTTGAAGTCCGATGCTGGCGGAATTTCCTGAGGATTTCCGCGCTCAGAGCCAAGGGGTGATCGCTTTTGCTCGCGCCGGCCTACGATACAGCAGTGAGTCGCCGCGCCGACCCCCAAGCCGAGCCTGTAGCCCCCGTCGCTGCAGGGCTGCCTTCTCAGGAAGAGCGGGCGCGAGATCTGGCCATGCGCGCCGCCGCGGGGGACCTGGCTGCGACTCAGGAGTTTCTCGCCTACGTGTGGCCGACGCTCTCGCGCGTGGCGGCCGGCGTGCTCGGCGCACGGCACGCAGACTTGGACGATGCGGTTCAGCAGTCGATGATCGCGCTGGTGCGCGCGCTGCCGGCCTTCCGCGGTGAGTGCCACCCGGCTGGCTACGCCTCGCGCATCACCTTGCGCGTCGCCCTGCGGGTGCGCCGAAACGTCAAGCGCGATACGGACCGGCGCGAAGCGCTCGAGCAGCTCTCGCCGGTCGAGGATGAAGCTGGCTCCATCAATGACGACGCCGTCGGCTCACGTCGACGTGAGCTGCTGCGCGAGCTCTTGGAAGACCTGCCGGAAGAGCAAGCTGAAGCGCTCGCGCTCCGCGTCGTGATGGGTTGGAGCTTGGAAGAGGTAGCGCGCGCGAGCGGCGCTCCCGTCAACACCGTGCGCAGCCGCGTGCGGCTCGCCAAAGAAGCGCTGCGCCAGCGCATCGAATCCCTCCCGGCGTTGGCCGAGCTCAAGGTGGAGCCATGACGGTCGTCGGCCTGCACCCTGAAGAGCTGTTCGACAAGCTGTTGGATGGCGAGATCACGCCTGCCGAGCATGAACGCCTCCGCCAGCACCTGCGCGTGTGCGACGTGTGCCGCTTCGAGTGGGCGGCTCGAGGGGACTTTCAGCAGGAGGCGCTGGGGCTCAGCGCCGAGCCACCGCCACTGTTGCCGCTGCGCCCGCCCGCGCCGCCGACGGCAACGCCGACGCGTCGACGCCGCGGCCGCATTGTGGTCTGGGGTTTGGCGGCAGCCGCGCTGATCACCGCGAGTGGCGCGGTTGCCTCCAGCTTGGTGGGCGGCGCGCCGTGGCCCTCACTTTCTTCCGTCATGTTTTCGCAGGCGAACACGCCTGCATCGCAACCAGCGCCAGGTAAGGCGCCGCCCTCGCGCACCGGCTGCAAGGG
>JAEYOT010000676.1 GCA_023411445.1 Pseudomonadota bacterium | reverse complement strand
GAGCAGGGCCACAGTGTGGCTGGTAACCCTTGCGAAACGTACGCTCCTAGTTCAAATCATTCATATGCGTGACTGCTCGAGGAGCCGACTGGCTCTTGCGCCTTTGCTTGCCAGCTTGCTGTTCGCTTGTGAGAGCTCCGTCGCGACTGACGACGACCGGAACAACGGCACCGGCGGCGGGATGAGCACCGGTGGGGGCGGGCAGAACTTGGCGGGCACGGCCACGTTGCCTTCCGGCACGGAGTCTGGAGCGCTCTTGCCGGCGCGGATCCGTCGCCTCACTGACGCCGAGTACCAAGCTAGCGTCAGCGCGTTGATCGGCTCGGCCGCTGACGGTGTGTCCGCGGATTTCGTGCCCGACTCCAGGCAGAGCGGGTTCACCGTCAACGACGCCCAACGGGTCGATCCGGTGTTCGCGCGTCAGCTAGCGGGCGCTGCGGTCACGCTCGCGGCAGACATCCGCTCGCGCGTCGGTGAGCGCGCGCCGTGCACGGACAAGACGGCGGGCGCCGAAGCCTGCGCTACCGCCTTCATCAAGGCGTTCGGTGAGCAGGCGTACCGCCGCCCGCTCGCGGATGACGAAGTGCAGCAGCTGCTGATCGTGTTCCGCGCGGGCTTCGATGGTGGCAGCTACGACGAAGGCGTGGAGCTCGTCGTGCGCGCGATGTTGCAGTCTGCCGCGTTCCTGTACCACACGGAGATCGGTGACGCGCCGGCCGCCACGATCAAGCTCACGCCGTACGAGCTGGCCAGCTCCATCAGCTACCTCATCCAGGGCGGTCCGCCCTCGGCCGCGTTAATGGAGGCAGCGCGACAGGGCAAGCTGGACACCAGCGAGGGCCGCGCCAGCGTGCTGATGGATCCGAACGTCCAGCTGTTCACGGGACCTGGCGCGCGCGAGCGCGTCGTGCGGGTCGTGCGCGAGTGGCTCGGCATCGATCGCATCGCCGCTACCGCGAAGGACTCCAACGTGTATCCGGAGTTCGCGGGCGTGAGGGCCTCGATGGACCGTGAGAGCACGGCGTTCCTGGAGGAGCTGGTCACGCAGCGCGGCGGGAGCCTGCGCCAGCTCTTGGCCGGTGACTGGAGCGTGACGGACGAGCCCTTGGCGAGGGTGTACGGCGCCGGAGCCCCGGGCAATGGCTTTGGCACGATCTCGCTGCCGCGGCGCTTGGGCATGCTCAACCAAGGCGCGTTCTTGTCCGTCTACGCGCACGCTCACGAGAGCGCGCCGGTGCTGCGCGGCGTGGCGGTGATGCGGCGCGTGGCCTGCATCCCGGTAGCGGATCCGGTCGATCTAGCGGCGGCGGTCGTGCCGCCCGCGCCGGATCCGTCAAAGACCACGCGCGAGCGCTTCGCCATCCACAGCGAGTCATCCGCTTGCTCCGCCTGTCACAACAAGATCGACGCGTTTGGGTTTGCCTTCGAGCACTTCGACGGCATGGGCAAGGAGCGCACTGTCGACAATGGCCGGCCGGTGGACTCCGCGGTTACGCTGACCGGTACGGACTTCGACGGCAGTTTCGCCAACAGCAACGAGCTGGCGCTAGCCATTTCGAAGAGCGCGCAGGTGCGCGAGTGTTTCGCGCGTCACGTGTTCCGCGGCATGGCCGGCACCAGCGTGCCGGAGCTGAGACAGAGCGAGGATGACTTCGTGAAATACTGGAGCGAAAACGCGTTGAGCGGCCAAGGTGCGGACGCCGATACGGACCTGGTGAGCACCCTCTCGGCCTACATCACGCACCCGGCGTTTGCCTTCAGGAGGGCGCAATGAGGCGCGTGCTCGGCTCGCGGCGCGCCTTCCTGCGCGCGATGGGCGCTGGCTTCGCCGCGCTTCCGTTCTCTCGCCTGCTGGAGAACAGCGTGGCGCAGGCCGCCGGTGAGGCCTTGCCGCTCAAATTCGTCACCATCTATCACCCGCACGGCATCAGCGCCGAGTACTGGGCGATGAAGGCCGGTGACAGCGAGACGTCGTTCGACATCAAGTACGACAACTGCTCGCTGCAGCCGTTCGACGACGCTGCCACCTACGGCAAGAGCTTCAAGGACAAGATCCTCATCGTCGAAGGCATCGATCACTTGTCGAACGCCAACGGGCACGACTCGGCCGGCACCATCCTCACCGGCAGCCGCATCGAGGGCGGCACCAAACCGCAGAACATCTCGCTCGACCAGTTCCTGGCCGTCAGCAAAGGCCTCGGCAGCGCCACGCGCGTCACCAGCCTGGCGCTGGGCGTGGGCGTGGACGGCACGGCCGCCGGTCAAACTCTGTCCTTCGGTGAGGGTGGCGTCGCGCTGCCCAAGATCATCGATCCTGCCAAGGCCTTCGACCTGCTGTTCGAGGGCGTGGTGGTCGGTAGTGACCCCGGCGCGAACGCGGAGGCTGAGCGCAAGCGCAAGCAGTCCCAGTCCGTCATCGACTACGCCAAGTGGGATATCAACCGCCTGCGCACCAAGCTGGCCCCGGCCGAGCAGCAAAAGCTCGACCAGCACCTGACCTCGCTGAGCGAGCTGGAGAAGCAGCTGAAGGGCGGAGCCGGCGGTGTTGGCGGTGGCGAATGCATGGTGCCGACCAGGCCGGACGGCTCCAAGTTCCCGCAGCTCAAGCAGTACAACGGCGGCGAGCCCTACTTCGACGCCATCACTGACGCGCACATCGACGTGTTGGCTCAGGCTCTGGCCTGCGATCTCACGCGCTTCGCGACCCTGTACATGAACGACCTGTCCTACGCCGGCAACCCGCTGGACCTGCCGGTCGACAACCACGGCGCGGTCGCGCACACGTACAACGCCTCGCCGGTCGGCAACAACGGCCGCCCGGGCGATGGCGATCCCGCGTCGTGGCTGCCTTTGGCGAAGTTCAACCGCTACTCGTACAGCAAGGTCGCTCGCCTGATGCAGAAGCTCGACGAGCTCGGCGCGCTGGACAGCACGCTCATCTACGTGACGAGCGACATGGGCAACCCCTCGTTGCACAGCACGCGCAACGTCCCCACGGTGCTCGCTGGCGGCGCGGGCGGCAAGTTCCGCATGGGACGCCGCGTCAAGCTCAAGGCGGACTGCCCGGCGGACAGCCCCTGGTGCGGCGAGAACGACGCGGTGTTCGCGCCGGTCACGAACAGCAAGCTGCTCGTATCCATCGCGCAGGCCTTCGGCGTCGAGGTCAACGAGTTTGGCACGCAGCCGGACCCCGCGCTGGTGAGGGGCGCGCTCAGCGAGCTAACCTGAGCTCAGGGCGGCGACGGGTACTTTCGCTCCACGAAGCACAGCCCTTCGCCGCCGTTGAGGTGGCCCTGCGTGCTCTGCACGTAGTGCAAGAAATCCCGGTAGTCGCGCAGCGCTTGCCGCGCGCTGGCGCCGGGATCCACCGCCACCGAGCCCGTCTCGAAGCGGAGCTGCGCGCCGGGCGGTAGCGGGCTGCCGTCGCAGCTGCGGGGCGGTAGCGGCTCACCCTCGGCGTCGGTGAAGGCGGTGGGATCGAGGCCGACCAAGTCGTTTAGCGTGAGCACGCTGCCGGCGCGCTGACCCACGAGCTGCGCCGCGAGCTGATCGAAGCGCAGGGTGGGGTCGTGCACCGTGGCGCTGAACAGCAAGTGCTCGAGGTGCAGCGTGATCTGGGCCAGCGCCGTGCCGGCGCGCGGCACGGCCACGCCGCGCTGGTACTCCTCGTCCGGCAGCGGCTCGCCGTGGTTGTCCTGGTTCTGGCAGTTGATGAAGCGCGTCGGGCTTTGAAAGGCGAAGCGGAACGCTACCTGCTCCGGCAGGCGCGAGAAGTCGTAGTCGGGGTCGCCGCTGACGCAGTCGCGTGCGACGAAGCGCGCCGTGCCGGCGTACAGCACGCTGGCGCGCGCTTCGATCAGCTCTTCGTAGTCGGCCAGCGCGTCCGCGTCGTCCTGGAAGTTCACGATCGCGGCATCCGGGCTCGCCGCCACCAAGCCGTAGCTGAAGGCGTAGCGCTCGTCGGAGGCGAAAGGCTCACCGCTGTCCAACTGCTCGAGCGTCGCGAGCGGGATGGCCAGGCCTTCTCCGCCCGCCCCCGGGAGGCTGCCAGGGACGTGCAAATCGACCGCCCAAGGCCCGCTGGCTCGCGCCACGACGGCGCCATGGCGCGACTGATCGCTCGGCGCCAAGTCGGGCTCACGCGCCAGCGTGACGTCGCCGACCGTCACCAGCACGCGTGAGAGCTCCAGCTCCCAGCCGTCCACGATCGTCACCGCGCTGCCGCGCGAGAACGGAATGCCCTCGGTGGCGATCGCTTCGCCCGAGATGGCGAGCTGCACGCGGCCTCCCGAGCGCGCCTCGTCCGAGCATCCGGCTAGAAGCAGCCACGAACCTATGATGATAGCACGACCTCTTACACTCTTCATGGAACCACCTCGTTTTCCCAGCTGAGCTGGTACACGCCGCTCGCGCGACGGAGCCCTGCGAACAGGTTGTCGCTCGCTTGATTCACGCCGCTTCTATCGGCGAACACGTGCTCGCCCCCACTCGTTTGCTCCAGCGTCGCGAAGTCCACGTTGCTGAACATGGCGCGCACGTCGACGCGCAGCAGCAGCGCGTCGCCGGGGCTTCCTTGGAGATCCACCGGGATGGGGGAGACGATGCGCTGCTTGCAGATCGGGTTCTGTCCCGGAAGCGCCTCATTGCTGGGGGCGATCACGCGGTTTTTGCCGATGCTCAGCCGGCCGCTGAAGGCGAGCGAGTGGCCGTCACGCTCGGCGGTGCCAGCGATTTTGAGCACTTCTCCGGCTGACTCCACGCGATCCACGTCGCCGCGGGTCAGCCAGACTTCACCGCTCAGCGCGCGCTCGTTCGTGGCGACGCCTCGGCCCGGTAGCTGCTGCGGCTGCGGGGAGAGGAGATCGATTTCGGCGCCGCCTTGCGCCTCCGCCACGTACACGCCGGCCAGCGTGCAGCTCGTGTCCGCGGCGACGGACGCGGGCCGCGAGCGGTTCAGGTACACGCCGCCCACGAACACGCGCGCCTCGGACAGCGTGACGCGATAGCCGCGACTATTTACGAACGGCAAAGCGGCTTCGTCGACTCCAGCCGCGTAGGACTCGATCTCGAACAGCTCGCCGCCGGTGGTGCCGACGCAGCCGAGGTAAGTGAAGCAGAGCGCAACCGCGGCGATGAGCTCGCAGCTTTTCATCATTCAGCTCCCAACGCGATCGCCAGCGACAGGAAGACCTGCCGCGGTGGACCAGCCGCGAAATGCCGCGCCGGCACCAGCGTCGGCAGCGGCTGCGAACGGAAATCCGAGACGTAGTTCAGCTCTGCCGCGCGGTAGCGCTGGTCGAGCAAGTTGCTGACCTCGAGCTCGAGCTCGAACGCGCGCCATGTCGCGCTGACGGCTGCGTCCAGCGTCAAGATGGTGTCGCTGCGCTGGCCGTAGGGCAGCGCGCGGTGACCGACGTAGCTGAGACCGAGGCTCGCGTTGCCGCGCACGGGCGCGCCGCCCAAGGCCCAAGCGAGGTCGCCGAACAGGGCCGTGTCGGAGCGGACGACCACGTCCGGCGCGTAGGGGACGAGCAGGCCGGTGTCGTCGAAGCGCGACTTGACCAGTGAGACGTTGGCGCTTTGATCGAAGAAGTCGCCGTGCAGGCGAACGAGTCCGCTCCAGCCCGTGCGCGTCGTGCCGGAGGCGAGCACGCTGCGGCCCTCCGTTTCGCTGAACACCAGATCGCGATCCACGTGCGTCACGAAGAAGATCGAACGAGCCGCGACGCTGAGCGGGCCGAGCTCCCGCGCGTACGACACGCCCGCGTCGCCGGACTCGATGCTAGCGAACGGTGTTCCAACGTCTTGCGTGACGTAGGAGGGATCGATGGAGCGGACGCCGCGCCCGTAGCTCAGCGAGTACGTGAAATGCTGGAAGGGGCCGAGCGTCAGGGTGGCGCGGGGGAGCAGCTTGCTGCTCGCGGTCGTTGAGCGCTGCTCGGGCTCGCGGTGAGCGCCGAAGCGCTGCTGGTCCAGGCAGCTGCGGTCTCCCGGCGGATTGTCGACCGAGGGGCGGGATACGCTCTTTACCGCGCAGCGATCCAGCACGTCGAAGAAGAAGACATCGCCGCGCAGGCCGGCCTTGAGCGTCACACCGCGCAGCGGCCGGAGCGCGGCCTCGCCGTAGACGCCGAGGTCGCCGAGCCGTGAGGTGAGGCTCACGTCCGTCTTGTACGGAACCGAAGCTGCGTCCACGCGCTGGCGGGTGCTCTCCACGTCGTCGCCGCGCGCGTAGTAGCCGAGCTCCAGGTCGTGACGCTGACCGAAGGCGCGCCAGGAGCTGCGGGCGTAGCCGCGCGCGCCGTAAGTGGTCTCGTCCACGTGCAGATCCAGCAAGTCGCCGCGCTGCCCGTGCGGCGCCTGCACGGCTTGCTGCGGATCCAGTAGAGAGCCGGTCAGGTTCTCGCGCAGGCGCAGGCCGCGGCGAATGACGAACAGCTGTTGTCCCAGCCGGACCGTGCCGGCGCGCCGGGTCACGTCCAGCGAGACGTGGAAGCGCGAGCCGCTGCCGCCTTGGCGCTCATCGTAGCTGTCGTAGAAGCCGACGCGGCCGGCAGCCAGATCGTCCTCGCGCAGCACGCCGGCGCTGCCGTACTCGATGCCGTAAGCAGCGGCGCTCAGTCGGAAGCTGCCCTCGCCCAGCGCGCCTTCGTACTGCGCCATCGCCCGCGCGCGCCGCGCGTCGCGGTTCTGGCCGTAGCCGTCGGTTTGGTAGATCTCGGCTCCTGCGTAGGTGGCTCCAGCTGCTGGCGCGTAGAGCACCAGGGCGCGCTGCGTGCCGTGGGAGCCGCCCGTGTACCTGGTGCTGAGCCCGCGCTGATCGAGTCCCAAGGTGTAGTCGGCGCTGCCGGCGACCGCGTAATTGCCCTGGCGGACGTCGAATGGGCCGGCCAGCACGCGCAGCCCGGTGACCAGCTCCGGGATGATGAAGCCGGTGTCGGCGAAGCCATTGCCGTGGAAGTTCCCGCTTTCGTTGATGGGCACGCCGTCCACGGTCAGCTCGATGTCTTGTCCCTCACGCGCATCGAAGCCGCGCAGGTAGATGCGCTCCGCGTGGCCCTCACCGCCTTCCTTCGAGAGGTACACGCCGGGCGCGAGCTGGAGCAGCTCGGCCGCGCTCTTGCGCGGGACGCGTGCCAGCTCACCGACGTTCACGCGCAGATCGGAAGCGCCAGCGCTGGGCGGTGCGCTGCGGCCGATCACGGTGATTTCGGTCTCGGTGGCGGGGGCTGAGTTGGAGGTGGCCTGAGCGGACGCGGAGCGGCTGAAGCACGAGCCCGCCGCGAGCAGCAGCGAAGCGCATGTCAGGCGCCGTACGAAACGGGGCATGACTAGATCCAGAGCGGGGGCAGTAGCCGGGCAGCTCGGCCGAAAGCTCGGCGAGAGCGGCTCTTGAGCAGCGAAGCGCGTGGGGGTGCACGGAGCGACGAGCGCGCGATGGGGCGCCCGACGCGAACGAGTGGCTCAGTGTGAGCGAGGCTTCACGCGGCGGGCGGCGACGTCTTCGGCGCGAGCGCGAGGGGCGCGAGCGTCGGTGCCGTCAGCGTGATAGGCGTGACGTTGGCGCGGCTAACCGAGGGCGCGGGCACGAGCGCCGTGGCGACGGCGCCGGGTAAGAGGAGCTCACGCTGGCCGGTGGCGAGCGCCTGGCAGTGGTCGTGCTCGTCGCTGTTCGTGGCGCCGAGGCGTGCTCCGTCCTGCTCGGCTTCCGGCTCGCTCGCTGCGGCGGCCGCGTGAGCCTCGGCGTCATGGCTGTCGTGCGACAGCTCGATGAGCTCGCCGTGCTCGGCGCACACGGCGTGCGGAATCAGCATGAAATGCGCCACTTCCGCCAGCGAGCTCAGCCCGAGCCAAGCCGCGAGCAGCGCCGCCAGCGCGCGCAGCGGCGCCGAGCTCGTTCGGTGAGCTCGAGGTGCGCGTTGCGGCCGGACGCCGTTCATGCGGGGCAACGAGTAACATGAACCGGCGCGTGGTCAAGCGCCTCGGCCGCCCACGCTCGCGCTCTACGCGCGCGATCTGGTGAGATTTGAGCTCTCCCGCGTCGTTTTGGCGTGTGCCGAAAGGAGCCAGGATCGCCGCAGCTGGACGCCGCTCGTGAGTGCTATGTTCCGCTCAGCGTCGTGAAGGTCGTACCGAAGCTGGGGCTCGCGCTGTTCGCGGGCGTTTTTGCCGTCGTGGGCGGCTTCACGGCTTGGTACGTCCACACGGAAATCGAGGCGTTCGACCGCGACGCGCGGCGTGACCAACGCATCGTCGGCTTGACGGCAGGGGCCGCGTTGGCGCGCTCCCGTACGCTGGAGGACGCGCTGCTGCTGGCCGACCGCGTGGACGCCACCCGGGAGTTCATCCGCGTTCGCTACGTTTCCATGCGTCCGGACGCACCGGAGCACCTGCGGCCCGCCCTCGGCGTCGAGCTCGCTAAGTTGCCAGCAGCGGGCGCGGCGCTGCAGCTGGTGCGACCGGCTGGCGACGGTGAAAATGCGGACCTACTGGTGACCTACGTGCCGGCGCCCGTGATGGGCGAGCCGGCGGGAGCGATGGAGCTGTCGCAGCCGCTGGCTTCCCGCGCCGAGTACATCTGGCGCGGCATCTGGAGCGCCTTGGCATCGGCCTTGGCTATGTTGGTGGTGGGCGGCGTGGCCATGGCGCTGATCGGCGCTCGCGTGGTGGGGCAGCCAGTGCGAGAGCTGATCGCGGCCGCCCGTCGCATCGGCGCCGGGCACTTCGACGTGCTCACCGCCACGCACCGTCAAGACGAGTTCGGCGAGCTCGGCCGGGCGCTGCGCGCGATGAGCGTGGAGCTCGGCGCCGCCCAGCGCCGCGCGCAGGCCGAAGCCGAAGCCAAGATACAAGCGCTCGAACAGTTGCGTCACGCCGAGCGGCTCACCACGCTGGGTAAGCTAGCCTCGGTGCTGGCGCACGAGATCGGGACACCGCTCAACGTGATCGCGGGCCACGCCAAGCTGCTGAACAGCGGCAAGCTGGACGCAGCCGCCACGCGCGAGAGCCTGAGCGCGATCGGCACGCAGTGCGGGCGCATCACGACCATCGTGCGTCGCGTGCTGGACTACGCGCGAAGGCGGCCGGCGAAGCGCACCGAGGTGCAGGGCGTGGACCTGCTGCAGCACGCTCGCACCATGCTGCAGAGCTTCGCCGAAGAGAAAGGCGTGGAGCTCACGCTGGACGCCGAGCGCGCCGATACCGCCATTCTGGCCGATCCGGATCAATTGCAGCAGGCGCTCACCAACGTGATGCTGAACGCGATCTACGCCACGCCTCCCGGTGGGAAGGTGGAGCTCGGCGTTCACAGCGACGGGCCCGCCGTCAGCTTCACGATCCGCGACCACGGATCCGGCCTCAGTCCGGACGTTCGCGAGCGCATGTTCGAGCCATTTTTCACGACCAAACCACCCGGTGAAGGTACCGGGCTGGGTCTGAGCGTCACCCGAGACATCGTAGTTGAGCACGGCGGCAGTATCGACGTCTCTTCTCTGCCGGAGCAGGGAACGAGCTTCGTCATCAAGTTGCCCATGAGGACCAATGGCAGCGCGCATCCTGGTAGTTGACGACGACGAAGCGACGGCCCGCATGATCGCCCTCGGGCTATCCAGCGTGGCGAGCGAGGTGGCAACCGCCAAAAACTCGGTCGAGGCCGTGGCCGTGGCTCGCTCGCTCGAGCCTCAGGTGGTGTTGACGGATCTGAACATGGCCGGCGGCAGCGGTATCGACCTGTGCAGCCGCTTTGCCGACAGCTGGCCGGACGTGCCCGTGATCGTCGTGACCGCGTTCGGCAGCATGGACAGCGCGGTGGAGGCCATGCGGGCCGGCGCGTACGACTTCATCACCAAGCCGTTCGACATCGACGCGCTGGCGTTGGTGGTGCAGCGCGCGCTTCGGCACCACGCGCTCAAGGCCGAGGTGAAGCGCCTGCGCGCCGCCGCCGGCGAGGCTGGCTGGGGCGGCCAGATCATCGGCCAGAGCGCCGCCATCGTGGAGATGCGCTCGGTGCTCGAGCGCGTCTCCCGCACGGACGCGACCGTGCTCATCACGGGCGAGACCGGCACCGGCAAGGAGGTGGCGGCGCGCGCCATCCACGAGCAGAGCCGCCGCCGCAGCGAGCCGTTCGTCGCGGTCAACTGCTCCGCGTTGCCGGAAGCGCTGCTGGAGAGCGAGCTGTTCGGGCACGTGAAGGGCGCCTTTACGGACGCGCGCAGCCGGCGCCCAGGCATGTTCCTCGAAGCGCACGGCGGCACCTTGTTCCTGGACGAGATCGGTGACGTCCCGCTCTCGGTGCAGGTCAAGTTGCTGCGCGCGCTGGAGGCGCGCCAAGTGCGGCCGGTGGGCGCCGACGGGGATGTCCCGTTCGACGCGCGCATCGTCGCGGCGACCAACCGTGATCTCGAGCAAGCCGTGCAAGACGGCAGCTTCCGCGAGGACCTGTTCTATCGCTTGAACGTCGTGCACATCTCGATCCCGCCGCTCAGGTCGCGCGGCAGTGACGTGCTGCTCTTGGCCCAAGCCTTCGTGACGCAGTTCGCGCAGCAGGCGCAGTCTGGCGTCGTCGGGCTCTCGGAGTCGGCGGCGCAGCGGCTCTTGGCCTATCCCTGGCCGGGCAACATCCGCGAGCTACGTAACGCGATCGAGCGCGGGGTGGCGCTGACCCGCTTCGACCACGTGCGCGCCGAGGATTTGCCGGAGCGCATCCGGGATTTTCAGTCCAAGCACGTGCTGGTGGCGGGCGACGACCTGAGCGAGATGGCCTCGCTGGAAGAGGTGGAGAAGCGCTACATCCTGCGCGTGCTGCAGGCGGCGGGCGGCAACAAATCGCTCGCGGCGCAGGCGCTGGGGATTGGGCGGCGCACCCTGTATCGGAAGCTCGGCGAGTACGGGGTGGAGCCATCGTCCCGAAGCTCGGATTGAATCGTTTTGGCACAGTGGCTCGCAAGGGCACACTGGCGAGCCGCCAGCGCTGACGCTGGCGGGCGCTGTTTCGCCTGCGGCACGAGCCTTGCTGCGCGTGCAGCACCGTGCGTTACCTGCCGATGGTCGGAGCAGCGACTCCATGACTGCGTCCGCATCGTTGCGCGACTTCCTGCACCGTTTCGTTTCGAGTTACGACGAGCTCGCTGTGCTGCTGCTGTTGGCCGGCTCCGCGGAGCGCGACTACAGCCGTCGGGAGCTCAGCTTCGCGCTCGAGACCTCGCTCGAGAACGTGGACTCAGCGTTGGCCGGCTTGGTGCACGGCGACGCGCTGGTCGGCGTGAGCCCGCTCGGCGGCGACGCGCGCTACCGTTACCGGCCTGTTGATGCGGCGGTCGCAGCGTCGGTCGCGGAGCTGCAGCTCGCGTACGCGGAGCGGCGCTTGGAGGTCGTGCAGATGATGAGCGCCAACGCGCTGGATCGCGTGCGCAGCAGCGCTGCTCGCCGCTTGGCCGGAGCCTATCGGCCGGAGAGCAACAAGAAGACTTAGTGACAGCCGCCCGTCGCAGGCTGGCAGGTGCAATCCAGGCAGCCGTGCTCAGCGCACGTGCCGCAGGAGCGCGTGACTTGCCGGCGCAAGGCCTCACGCGCGCGAAAGACACGGACGGCCGCGTTGTTGCTGGTAATCCCGGCTTCGGTCGCGTAGTCCTTCACCGGCACTTCATCCAGCTCCACGCGACGCAGCGCCTCGGCGTACTCCGGCTTGAGCGTCGCCGCGAGCTGCTTGATGCACTGACAGACCGCGCCGCCGAGCTCCGCTTCCGGCTCGGCGTGCTGCTCCAGCTCGTGGGCGAACGCCTCCAGCCGCCTGTCCGCCGACGCGCGGCGGCGGTGATAGTCGATCACGGCGTTGCGCAGGATGCGATAGAACCAGGCCGTCACCGATTCGCCTTCCTGTAGCGTCCCGAGCTTGTTCAAGCCGCGCACGAAGGCCTCCTGCAGGATGTCTTCGGCGAGCGCGCGGTCACCGACACGCTTTTGCAGGAAGCCCAAGAATTCCCGGTGGTTGCCGACGAGAGCCAGCACGACCTCGGGGCTCAGCGGAGCTTCGACGACCTCTGTCATGGCTCGCAAAGATAGCGCGCCGCAGCCGTCGGCGCAGGGACGCCTTCCGAAGTGCCCCCGGCCCGCGTTCGTGAAAAGGTCTGCCCACCTTGTGGGCTGGGCGTCACGGAGCTCGGTTTCAGTGCCCGCTTTCCGGTCTGGCGGCACTTGGTGATCGGCGATGAGCCTCCCGGCACCAGCAGTCGCCAAGCTCTACTGACGCTCAGCGCGTTGGGCAGGTGCTCAGTCTGAAGGCGAGCGGCGACTCGCGAAGCAGGCGACCCGACGCTGCGCAAGCTTGAACGCGCCGTACGCGGTCGACGTCTGCACCTCGAAGCCGGCGCGTTCGAGCCACGAGGTCACGGCGCTGCGGTCGAACAGGCGAACGTCGTGGACCTCCCTGCTCCGTCGATACGTCCCGTCACCCACTTCGCGAACGTCTCGATCTCGCGGGTCAGCCGCCGAAGCTCGGCAGCTTCCCGTGACGCGGAGAGCACGGCCCAGTCAGGTCCGGCCTTCCAGGCGTGTCGGCGGTTCTTGGCTGCCTTCGCGAGATTCTCTCCCCACCCCTCGGCGAAGGAGCGCGCGCCAAGTCGTTGGTCAGACCCGCAAAAAGCGAAACCGCCTGACTCTTCATCAGGCGGTTTCAGTGCAGCGGAGAGGACTTGAACCTCCAAGCCAGTTACGGCGCCAGCACCTCAAGCTGGTGTGTCTGCCAGTTCCACCACCGCTGCTTAGGTAGTGACCGAAGGGGCCGGGTCTTTACCTCAGGGGCCCCGGGGCGTGCAAGCCCCCCGCGTCAGAAAGCCAGGAGGCCGTCAATTTAGGCTGTGATGGCGCTGTCCCAGGTGCCCAGGATGCGGCTCAGCGCCTCGACCATTTCCGGCCCGACGCGCTGGAGCTGCTCGCGGTGCAGCAGCGAAAGCTCACGGAGCAGGCTCGTCCCGTCTGCCGTGAGCCGCACCAAGACCTCGCGCCTATCCTCCTGGCTGCGCTCCCGCACGACCAGCGCGCGCTGCTCGAGCTTGTCGACCAGCGCCACCGCCGTGTGGTGCTGCACGCACAGCCGCTCAGCAAG
>JAEYOT010000673.1 GCA_023411445.1 Pseudomonadota bacterium | reverse complement strand
CTGCTTCAAGCCGGACGGCAGCAAGAAGAAGCCGGCGCCCAGCACCCCCGCCGCGATGAGCGTGCCCTTGAAGCCGAGCAGCCTCACGACCGATGAGAGCGCGTTGATCGGGACACCTCCGCCGCCTCCCGCTCTGCCGCTACCGCGATCTTCGAACTTGGTGGAGCGCCGATGACCGTCGATGCGCATGTGCCAGCGCTTGTCTCACGGTTTTCGCCCAGGGTCGAGCCCGCCTCAAGCCGAGGTCGCGTAGCCGCTCGATTGCGCGAGCCAGCGCGCGACGTCGAGGGCGCTGACGATGCCGACGACGTCCCCCGCCGGACCGCAGACGGGCAGGCGGTGGATGCCCTCCCAGGCCATCAAGGCCGCGACCTGCGCCACCGGCATGTCCGGCGTCACGCTGAGCGCCAACGGTAACATGCAGTCGGCCACGGTGGCGCTGTCGACCGAGCCGTGCTCGGCGACGAAGCGCACGAGGTCACTCTTGGAAATGATGCCGATGGGACGCCACCGATCATCCACGACCGGCACCCCGCTGATGTTGCCGTCTACCAGCAAAGCCATCAGCTCGCGGAGGTTCCACGATGGGGTCACGCAGATCACGCTGTGAGTCATGATGGCGTCGACGCGGGCCGGCCGCCGGTCGCCGCGCGGTGGGCGGCTGGTAGCTGCTGTCATGGCATCCCTGACCTTTCGTGCCACAGCGGAGCAAGAAGCGAACCAGCACGAAACCTCGCGTCGAGAGCCGCTCTCGGCGCGCTCCGCGAATTTCTCGCGTCTGCCGCCGAGCGGAGCGCAGGATCTGCGCCGGCGGGACGGTCTTCTTCTTGCAGCCTAGCGATTGGCGCGACGCGGCTGTAATGCGAAGCCTGAGCGTGCGTCTGCCAGGCACCGACATGAGCCACCAGCACCACCCCCAACCCACCCCTGACACGGCGAGCGAACACGCGAAGGTCACCGACCCCGTCTGCGGCATGAAGGTCGATCCGCTCCAGGCGCGCGGCGGGAGCTACGTGCACGAGGGCGCGACGTACTCCTTCTGCAACCCGCGCTGCCGCGAACGCTTCGCCGCTAACCCCGCGCAGTACCTCGCAAAAGCAAAAGCCGCCCCCGCAGCGCAGGAGGCCGAGCCGGAGCGGGTGCTCGACCCGGTCTGCGGCATGAAGGTCATCCCGGGCAAGGCGCGCGGCGGTAGCCACGTGCACGAGGGTAAGACCTACCACTTCTGCAATCCGCGCTGCCGTGAGCGCTTCGCGGCGGAACCCGACAAGTACTTGGCGAAGCACGACGAGGCGGCCGCAGCGCCGCCGCCGACCAGCCCACCCCAAGCCGGCGTCGTCTACGTGTGCCCGATGGATCCGGAGGTCCGCTCCGATCGCCCAGGACCTTGCCCCAAGTGCGGGATGGCGCTCGAGCCCGAGCAACCGGGCGCGGCGACGGACGACACGGAGCTCCGCGACATGTCGCGCCGCTTCGGACTCGCGGCAGTGTTGGCCGCGCTGCTGCTGGTGGTCGCCATGGGCGACATGCTGCCAGGCTCGCCCATCTCGAAGCTGGTCGGCAGTGAAGCGCGCGTCTGGCTGGAGCTGGCGCTGGCCACGCCGGTCTGCCTGTGGGCAGCGTGGCCGTTCTTCGAGCGAGCGGTCAGCTCCGTGCGAAACCGCAGCCTGAACATGTTCACGCTGATCGGGCTCGGGGTCAGCGTCGCTTACGGTTACAGCGTGGTGGCGACGCTGGTGCCCGGCGTATTTCCCGCTGCCTTTCGCGACCACCACGGTAGCGTCGCGGTGTACTTCGAAGCCGCAGCGGTCATCGTCGCCCTGATCCTGCTGGGGCAGGTGCTGGAGCTCCGCGCGCGGCAGCGCACGGGCGCCGCCATCAAGCAGCTCCTGGGCCTGGCGCCCAAGACGGCACGCCGCGTGGAGGCCGACGGCGAGCACGACGTGCCGCTCGAAGCGATCCGTGTCGGGGACGTGCTGCGCGTGCGGCCGGGCGAGAAGGTGCCGGTCGACGGCGTCGTGCTCGAGGGTAGCAGCCACGTGGACGAGGCCATGGTCAGCGGCGAGCCGGCGCCTGTCGCAAAGAGCGCAGGCGCGCGCGTGATCGGCGCCACCGTGAACGGCAACGGCACCTTGCTCATCCGAGCGGAGAAGGTCGGACAAGACACGCTGTTGGCGCGCATCGTCGGCATGGTGACCCAAGCGCAGCGCAGCCGCGCTCCCATCCAGCGTCTGGCAGACGTGTTCTCCTCGTGGTTCGTGCCGGCGGTCATCCTCACCTCCGTGGTCACATTCGCCCTGTGGGCCACGCTGGGCCCGGAGCCGCGCTTCTCTTATGCGCTGGTGAACGCCGTCGCGGTGCTGATCATCGCCTGCCCGTGCGCGCTCGGCCTGGCGACGCCCATGTCCATCATGGTGGCCACCGGGAAAGGCGCCTCGCTGGGGGTGCTGTTCAAGAACGCCGAAGCGATCGAGGTGCTCCAGCGCGTCGACACGCTCGTCGTGGACAAGACCGGGACGCTCACGGAAGGCAAGCCACGGCTCGTCAGCGTGGAAACTACGGCGTCCGTGACCGAAGCGCGCCTGCTGGAGCTGGCTCGGGCTTTGGAGCTGGGCAGCGAGCACCCGCTCGCCGCCGCCATCGTCGCCGGCGCAGACTCGCGGGGTGCCCGAGCTCTGCGCGCCGAGCAGTTCACATCCGTCCCCGGCAAGGGCGTGCGCGGGCGCGTCGACGGCGCGGACGTAGCGCTGGGCAACGCCGCGATGATGGTCGAGGTCGGTGCGGACG
>JAEYOT010000493.1 GCA_023411445.1 Pseudomonadota bacterium | reverse complement strand
GTCCAGCCGCGGAGCCGCCCGCACCGGCAGCCGTGGTGCTCGCACCGCCCGAGCTCGCCCCGGAGATCGGTGCGGTGCCGGCGCTACCGCTCGGCACATCGTCAGCGGCTTCACTGCAGCCGGCTAGGGCGCCTGCGCTGAGCAGGGAGCAGGACACAGCGATACGGAGCTTGCGGGCGAGCGAGGGGCGATCGGTCATGGCTGAACGCAAAGGGTAGTTGGATGGGGAGGCAGCGAGAGCTACCGATGCAGCGGCACACTCCGCTGTATCGCAGAGCTGCGCGAACGGAGGATCGAAGCATAGCTTGCGCCTGCAGCGCGGAACGGTCGACGGAAAAGACCTGCTTATTTTCGCGCGACGCAGCTACTTGTAAAATCCGCTCGCAGACTAGGCGGCGGCGCAACGATGAGAGTGAAGCATTCCGCGCAATGGCAACTCTGCAGTTCGGAAAGAGACCTTGCCCGTTGCCGCCCTCACCGAGGCTGGACGTTCGGACCTGGCATGTCCCTCAAGATGTGGTGCTGACTGGAGCTCCCGGCGTTCCACCTGTCAGCCGGGAAGGCACTGTCTCCGCAGCGCGTCGTTCCGGGAGCGTTGAAGCAATAGATGTCCCCATCCGACGTGGTTGGCGATCTCAGCTGGCTCGTGGTCGCCGGCTTCTGCCGATCACCGTCCATCAGGTAAGGATCGCCGTCCAGGCTCGATTCGAAAAGCGTCGTCTCCCAGCGCGGCGCGGGCTCGTCGCCGAGATCCGCTTGGCCGAGGACGCCTGCCCAGGGGCGAGCGGTGTCGTTCACGATACCTCGATAGATGCCGTTGTTGAGAGTCCAGCCATGCGAACCGCTCTGCGCTCGACCCATGAGTCCGCCCACCGCGCCAGACCCGGCGACGTTACCGACCGCGTACACCTCGAGCAAGAACGGATCGACGCCGGTGCCGAGGATGCCTCCAGCTTGCGTGGCGGCGTTGAGGTTCGCGTACTGCGCGTAGCAATTGACAATCTCCACTCGATCGCTGGGTTCAGTGAGCATGCCGATCCCTGCCTTGCCCACGAGGCCGCCGGCCGGCGGGTTCCGCCGCGGTTTCTCGCGTTTCCCTGGGGCGGAATTGAACGGCTGCACGGTTCAGTTCAAAGTGCGCGGCTTCGATGACCAGCCAGCACTTCGCCGAACAGCATCCGGACTTGACCGCGGCCCGGCTCCGTCACCTCGCCGCCGAGCATGGCACCCCGCTCTGGGTGTACGACGCGCGGACAGTGCGTGAGCGCATCGGGCAGCTCCGGCGGTTCGACCGGGTACGCTACGCGCAGAAGGCGAGCTCGAACGTGCATCTGCTGCGACTGATGCGCGCCGAAGGCGTGGCGGTGGACGCCGTATCGCTCGGGGAGGTGGAGCGCGCGCTGGTGGCTGGCTACAGCGCTCGAGATGGTGCCAGTGAGCTCGTCTTCACGGCTGACGTGCTGACTCCGGGCACGCTCGAGCGGCTCGTCGCAGAAGAGGTGCCGATCAACGCGGGCTCGATCGACATGCTGCGCCAAGTCGCGGCGCGCGCGCCTGGTCATCGCGTGTGGCTCCGGATCAACCCCGGCTTCGGCCACGGCCACAGCCGCAAGACCAACACGGGCGGAGAGAACAGCAAGCACGGCATCTGGCTCGAGCACGTGGGCGAAGCGCTGGAGGTGATCCGCGCGGGGCGCCTGAGCTTGGTCGGTCTACACATGCACATCGGCTCGGGCGTGGACTATGCGCACCTGGCCAGCGTCTGCGACGCCATGGTGCAGCTCGCTATGAAGCTGCCGCAGAGGATCGGCGCGATCTCCGCTGGCGGCGGCCTGTCCATCCCGTATCGCGCCGGCGACCCTTCGCCGGACGTGGACCACTATTTCGAGCTGTGGGACGGCGCGCGGCAGCGGCTGGTGCAGCACTTCGGCGCCCCGGTCGAGCTGGAGCTCGAGCCAGGCCGCTTCCTGGTGGCGGAGTCAGGCCTGCTCTTGGCGGAGGTGCGGGCCACTAAGGACATGGGTAGTAACCATTTCGTCCTAGTCGACGCAGGCTTCTCGGATCTCATGCGGCCCGCCATGTACGGCAGTCACCACGATCTCACCTTGTTGCCAGCGGATGGGCGCGCCACCGGTCGAGAGCGGCCAACCGTGGTCGGCGGCCCGCTCTGCGAGTCCGGCGACGTCTTCACTCAAGACGACGCCGGCGTGGTGGTCCCGCGTCTGCTCGCGCCGGCCGCGGTCGGTGACTTGCTGGTATTCCACGACACCGGCGCGTACGGCTCAGCGATGTCCTCCAACTACAACTCTCGGCCCCTGGCAGCGGAGGTGTTGGTGGACGGCGCGAGCGAACGGCTGATCCGCCGCCGCCAAACGATCCAGGACTTGCTGGCGCTCGAGAGCTTCGATACCTGAGGGCTGAGCGGCTCCGACGCAGCCGAATTGCCGCAGGCGTGCGCACGCGCCCGTCGCGAGCCGAGCGGAGCCGGTGCCGAAGCGCACAGCCGCTGTCTGCGCGCGTGCTGAGCTTGGCGCGAAATTCGCATTCGGCGGTCGTGCTTCGTGCGCTCGGTCCGCTGTTGCTGCTATGTGCGGCTCTGCTCGCGCTACTGGTCGCGTCGACGCAGGCCGTGGCGAGCTGGGACGCGCCCAGCGGCGAGGCGCCGGCAGCGCTGGCCGACACGCCGGACCCGCTCGACCCTGCGGACAGCTCACAGACCGAGGGCAGCGACGATAGCTCCGAAGATAGCGAGTGCGTCGTCCCACTGCGCGGGTCCAAACAGCTGTGCTGCCGCCGCGTCCATTTGGCACCGGTAGGGTGGCGCGGCTCAGAGCGCTGGCACGAGCTCGATACGCCTCCTCCTGAAGCGTAGCCGCTCCGCGGCGCGCCAGCAGCGCGGCCAGCGCGGCCGACTGCGATCGCCGCCGGGGAGCCCTGACGCCAGTCGTTCGCGGTTCTTCTCGCGTGGAGGCGAAGTGATGTCCGATGTGTCTACCTTTTCTGAAGTTCGATTGAGCTCGTGCCCGGTGTGCCAGTCATCCGCTCTCAAGCCCTTAAGACACGTGCCTCGCCGTTGGATCGGCAGTTGGCTGTTCGAGCCGTACCGAGCAAAGCTGGGGCTGAGCCGCTGCAGCGCGTGCGAGCTCGTGCTCGTGAACCCTCGACCCAACGAGCGGCTGCTGGACGCCTTCTACAAGAGCGAGCGCTACGTGTGTCACAAGGCGTCCGATCCCGAGTCCCTGCGGGCCAAGGCTGCCTATGTGCTGGGTCGCATCGAGCACTACCAGCCGGGCAAGGGCACGCTGCTAGATTTTGGCTGCGGCAGCGGTTGGCTCATCGCCGCGGCGCAAGAGCGGGGTTGGGAGGCCGTCGGCTTCGACGTGGGCGACAGCGCCTTGAAGCATTGCCGCGAACAGGGGCTGCGCGTGATCAAGGATTTGGAGTAGCTGGCAGATGGCAGCTGCGACGCCGTCGTCCTTCATCACGTGCTGGAGCACGTGCAGCGCTTCGACGAGCTATTTCCGCTGCTGTTACGGCTACTCGCACCGGGCGGACGGCTCTTCATCGAGGTGCCCAACGCGCAGTCGCTGCGCGCCAGGTTGGCGCTGCCCGTCTTGTCGCGCTTCGCTTCGGCCGACGAGCGCTACCGCGCCTTCCCCATCCACCTCTCGTACTTTTCGGGCGAGAACCTGGCACGCCTGCTGGAGACGTTCGGCTTCTCCAAACGCGCCGTCGAGACCTACGGGCTCGGCCTCGATGAGTATTTCTACGACCCGCAGTCCGAGCACACCGCCTACGCGAGCGCCAAGCCCAAGGCACGCTCAGCGCTGCTCCGCCCGCTGCGCACCCTCGTCAAGCGAGGCCTGTATGGTCTTCGGCTGGGCGAGAACGTGATGGTCGTCGCGGAGCCAGGCTCAGCGGCGCCTGCCGTGCAGGTCAAAAGGCTGCAGGTAGAGGAGAGGAGAACGGCCGCCGCGGCTCAAAGCTGAACGTGCAGGAACGTGCCGCGCTTGTTCGTGGTGAAGATGTCCACCTTTCCGTCACCGGTGAGGTCACGCGCCACGAAGTTGCAGCCAGCGCCGCTGTCGTCGTGAATCAGGCGCGGCACGAACCTGACGCCGTCTTCACCCCGCTGCAGCTCGAACCAGTAGAGCACCGGCGGATCCATGGTCCCCGGATCCGGATTGTTGGAGGGGTGGGCGTAGTAACGCTTGCCAGCGACGAGATCCGTCAGGCCGTCACCGTTCACGTCGACCGCCACCAAAGCGTGCGCTTGGCTGAAGTTGTCTGGCCCGGCCGCGCTGGGCAAGATCTCATGCTCCACGAAGGGCGCTGCCCCAGCGTCCGTTTGCTCGAACCAGCTGAGACCATACCCGTGCGCGGCGCGCGCGCTGACCACGTCGCTATCGCCATCCCCATCTACGTCAAAGATCTGCATTTGGGCGCCGCCCCAGTTGCTCGGCGGTGCCATGCCGAACGCAAACGCGTGGCGCTCCCACGGCGTGCTATCCGTCTGTCGCCACCAGCCGCTCCGCTCGACCAAGTCGGCGCGACCATCGCCGTCGATGTCACCCACGCCGAGGCCGTGCACGTAGGGGGTGTTGAAGGTGTTGGGTGTGACGGCTTGGTAGCTCCACGGCGTGGTGCCCGGCGCTGCGAAGCCTGCGGTGCCGTTGGTCATGAACACGAGCTCGCGCTTGCCGTCGCCCACCAGATCGACGAGCGCCGGTGACTCGTTCGAGACGAGCCCGGAGTACAGGGCCGCCTTAGCCCACGGCTTGTCGAGGTTGGCCGGGCCAGGGTTTTCGTACCAGAAGGCGTTCGGCGTGCCGGTGCCGTTGTTGCCTCCAGCGTCGCCGATCGCAATCACGTCGAGCCGAGAGTCGCCGTTGACGTCCTCCA
>JAEYOT010000464.1 GCA_023411445.1 Pseudomonadota bacterium | reverse complement strand
CTATTACCTGGGCCGTCACCTCGAGAAGAAAGACAAGAAGAAGGCGCTCGAGTCGCTCGAGCGCGCGCAGAAGCTCGACGCCAGCGGCCCGATCGGCAAGCAGGCCAAAGAGGCCGCCGACGCGCTGAAGAAGAAGAAGTGAAGCAGAGCGCCGGCATCCTGGTCTATCGCTTGGTGCCGGGCAGCCTGGAGGTGCTGCTGGTGCACCCCGGAGGGCCGTTCTGGGCGAAGAAGGACGACGGCGCCTGGTTCATCCCCAAAGGAGAGCTAGCGCAAGGCGAGGAGCCTCTAGCGGCGGCTTACCGCGAATTTCGCGAGGAGCTGGGGTTCGCGGCGCCCGCTGGTGAGCCGCGAGCGCTAGGTAGCGTCAAGAACAAGTCCGGCAAGCTGATCCAAGCGTGGGCGCTCGAGGGTGACGTCCCGGTCGCTCAGCTGGCCAGTAACACCTTCGAGCTCGAGTGGCCGCCGCGCTCCGGCAAGAAGATCCAGGTGCCGGAGGTGGATCGCGCGCAGTACTTTGCGGTCGACCACGCTAGCGTGAAGCTCCACACGGCCGAGCTCCCGCTGCTCCAGCGCCTGTTAGAGCAGCTGCGTTAGCGCCTGAGCCCGTCCGCCACCCGATTCAGGGCGCCGGCTTCTCCAAGCGCTTGACCGCGCGCTCCGCCTGCTCGGCGAGCTTTGGCTCCTCGGCGCCTAGCAGCGACCGCGCCAGGCGCAGGGTCTGCGCGTCCGGCCATTGGTAGGCGAGGGCCTGCAGCGCTGCCCCGCGTACCGGCCCTTCCAGTCGCTTGCTCGCGACGACGTTCGTGAGAAGCTTTCGGCTCCGCTCGCACTGCTGCTTGCTGACCCGGTTCGGCTCGCGCCGCGCGGACTCCGAGCAAAGCGAGCGGTACGGTCCGAGCTCGGCGTGGCCCAGCTTGCCGCCTTCAAGCAGTCGCTCACCGCGCTTCAACAGCAGATCGACGTGCTTGCCGCTGCAGTTGGCCAAGAGCTCCGCGGCGCCCGCCTCGACCCCGGAGCGCTTCTCTTCCAGCAGACTCTCGGCCCAGGGGCAGATCGCGGCCGCCTCCGGCTCGCTCCAGCCGAACATGTTGCGCGGCGCTTCTAGCGCGGCGAGGGCGAGGGCAGGGTTGGCTTCGGCGGCAAGCCGCTGGACGTACGGGAAGGCTCGCAGGCGCCCGTGCGTCATCACGTAGCGGTAGCCCAGCGCGCTCAGCTCGGTCTCCCTCGTGCCGTTGAGCAGCAGGAACACCTCTTCGTCCAACTTGGCCAGCAGCGCGGCGTGCACGGCGCCGGGTACGGCTTGGCGGGCGATCGGTAGCGGCGCGGCGAGCGCGGCCGTCAACAGGGCGCGCGCGGCCGTCGCGTCCACGACGCCGGGTTCGAGATCGTTGCCCCACGGCGCGCGGAAGGCGTGATTGAGCAGGTTGGCGCTGGCCGTTTGCAGCGGCGCTTCGGTCGAAGCCACGGTGTGAGCCAGCGTTGCCACCGCGGCCGGACGAGCGCGCTTTTCCGACGTGAACTCACGCGCGAGGCGCCGGTTCTCGCCGCCCGGGCACGTCACCAGGCCGAGCGCCAGATCGGCCGAGCAGCTGCTCGCGATTTCGCGCAGGCGGCCGAGCAGCTCCGGATCCACCCCCGGCGGCAGCGTGGGTGCGCTGCTGGCGCTAGCGCTGGCCGCGGCTGCGGGAGCCTTCTGCTCGCTCCTGCAAGCGACGAAGAGGCTGGCGGCAGCGAGCAGGCAGGACGTCCAGGCGTGTGCGCGGGGGCTTCGGGGTTTCATCCGGAAGGAGCAGCACATCACCCGCTGCCCGTCCCCGCAATCAGGAAGCGCGCCGGCGAGGCCAGGGCGCTGGTGAGGGGACTCGATGCCGTGGAGGCTGGGCGACGACGCTCTCGACGCGCTCGTGGAACTGCCCCTGGTCCTCCTCGAAGATCAGGAAGCGGAGGTCTTGTGGGGCGAGCAGCACGAGGCGCACAGACGCGCGCCCCTGGGCCATCGCAGAACGCCTGGTTGGGCGTACAAGGGTGCTCACTGCAAGTTGCTGACGCGGCTGGTCACGCTGCGGCACGCCGAGCCGGCTACGCAGGCAGCTGGGCCAGCGCGTAGTCGGCCAAGGCTAGGGCGCTGGTGAGGCCGGGGGATTCGATGCCGTAGAGGTTCAGCAGCCCCGGCACGCCGTGCTCCTGCGGCCCTTGAACCAGGAAATCATTGGCCGGGGAGCCTGCAGGTGAGAGCTTGGGACGGATGCCCGTGTAGCCGGGCGTGAGCGCGCCGTCCGCCAGGGCGGGGAAGTAGCTGCGGATCGCGGCGTAGAACTGCGCGGCGCGCGCTTCGTCGAAGGAGTAGTCGATCTCGTCCAGCCAGGAGACGTCCGGTCCGAAGCGAGCCTGACCTGCCAGATCCAGCGTGACATGGACGCCCAGACCGCCGGGCACGGGCACGGGATAGACGAGTCGACGGAAGGGCGACTTGCCGCTCAGCGTGAAGTAGTGACCCTTGGCAAAGTACTGCCCTGGGATGCTCGCTGCTGGCACGCCCGCGATGGAGCGCGCCACCTGCTGCGCCTGCAGGCCGCCGGAGTTGATCACAGTGCGGCAGAGCGCCGTGCTGGCCTCACTGCCGCCGATGTAAAGCTCGATGCCTCGCTCCGTGACGCGACCGCCGAGCACTGGGCTGGCCAAGATCACCTGGGCGCCGGCGGCCTCGGCGTCGCGGCGCAGCGCGGCCATCAAGCCGTGGCTATCGATGATGCCGGTCGAGGGAGACATCAGGCCGCGCACGGCCGTCACGGCGGGCTCCAGGTCGGCGATTTGCCGCTGGTCGACCCACGTCAGGTCGTCTACGCCGCTCTCACGTGCGTGCTGCAAGATGGCTTCAAGCTTCGGGATCTCATCGTCGCGCGTGGCAACGATGAGCTTGCCGATCTGCTCGTGCGGTACGTCAGCGGCTCGGCAGTAGTCGTACAGCTGGCGCTTGCCAGCCACGCACAGGCGCGCCTTGAGCGAGCCTTTCGGATAATAGATGCCCGCGTGGATGACCTCGGAGTTGCGCGAGCTGGTGTGGTTACCGAGCCGCGAGTCCTGCTCCAAGAGCGTCACTTCTCGGCCACGCGCCGCCAGAGCACGAGCCAGCGCCAGGCCGACCACGCCGCCACCGATCACCACCGCATCGAGCTCGAACGTCTCCGTCATGGACGTGCCGAGCGTAGCGTAGACGGCGCTACTCCGGGAGCTCGGTCGTGATGCGCATGTGAAACAGGTCCTCCCCGCGCATCTTGATGCCCCACAGGCTCAGTTCGTACCCCGTAGTAAGGCCTCCTTGCGTCACGCCGAACGACACCGGCGTGCTGAAAGGCGCTCGATCGTAGACGACGCCTAGGGAGGCGGGGCTCGTGACCGCGAGATAGTAGCGTTTGCCGGCCTGCAGCGGGTAGTCGAGCGGTCCTGAGCTGAAGTAGTCCGAGCCTTGCTGATTGGGGACGACCTTGTCGATGCGCGCGTGGAAGTAGTCCCCGTCCTCTTCGAAGATGAGGAAGCGGAGGTCATGTGCATCGGTCAGTACGAGGCTCACCTCCAGGTTGGTGATCTTGCGTGAAGACTTCACCTTGAACAGGTTGCCGAGCACCGTGCCGGGCTCGGCGATCAGTAGCTGCGAATCCTCACCGAGCGTGTCCACTGCTGCTTTCGCACACGTCCTGGCCGCTGTGCAAACGTTGCCGGCCCCAGCGCAGTCGCTCGTGACCGTACCGACCGCCATGCCTGCGTCGTCGCAGGTGCCGATCTGATTGTTCATACAAATCTCGGCGCCAGGCGAGCACGGCGTGCTCTGGCAGCTCACGCCGACGCCGCCATCGTTGGGCTGGCAGGTCTGGTCGATGCCACACGCTTCGGAGCGCGCGGTGTAGGTTCCGTCACCAGCGCAGGCCCAAACGTCCCCGTCCTGACAGAAACGTTCGGATGGAGTGCACACGATGGGCAGGCAGGTGCCGCCCTTGCAGACGGTGGACAGGGAGCACCAAGTGCCGGCCTCTGGGATGTTACCGTTTTCCGTGCAGATGCGAGCTACTTGTCCATCGCAGAAGGGCTTGTTGGGCTCGCAAGGGTAGTATTCGCACTGCGCGAAATGGTTGGCTGGAAAGTCCTCGCAGCGGGTGAACTTGGGGTTGCATTCGTGGGCTAGGGACTCGTCCGTCCCGGTCGCGTTGCACTGGTGGACGTTGCCGTCTTGGCAGAAGGAGGAGTTGGGAATGCACACCTGCGTCTCGCACGCGGCGTCGACGCAGATCAGGCCTTCATCCGCGCAATCCTCGGTCGGATCCCAGCCCG
>JAEYOT010000455.1 GCA_023411445.1 Pseudomonadota bacterium | reverse complement strand
CCCCGGCCCCCGCCGTGCGGGGGGGGGCGCCCCGCGGCGCGCGAGGCGTTCAGCTCCATCAACGCTGCCAGGCCGTGCACTTCCGGCTCGTCCGGCGCCAAGGCTTGCAGCACCCGCCCGAGCCGGAGCGGCTCCTCGCTCAGCGCCGGCCGCGAGAGCTCGCTGCCCGCGCTGGCGGTGTAGCCTTCGTTGAAAATCAGGTACACGACCTCCAGCACGGAGGCGAGCCGTGGCCCAAGCTCCGCACCGCGCGGCACCTCGTACTTGACGCGCGTGTCCTTCAGCGTGCGCTTGGCCCGCACGATGCGCTGCGCCACCGTGGCCTCCGGCACCAAGAAGGCTTTGGCGATCTCCTCCGTGGTCAAGCCGCCGAGCAGCCGCAGCGTGAGCGCCACGCGCGCCTCCTTGGGCAAGAGCGGGTGGCACGACGTGAAGATCAGGCGCAGGAGGTCGTCACCCACGTCGTCGTCCAGGGCTTGCTCCAGCCGCGCCATGAGCTCTTGCGCCGAGTCGCTCTCCTCCAGGTCGCAGCTCAGCTCCCCGTGCTTGCGCTGCAGCATCTTGCCGCGCCGCAGGCTGTTCAGGGCACGGTGCTTGGCGGTCGCCATCAGCCAAGCGCCAGGGTTTTCCGGGACACCCTGGCTCGGCCATTGCTCCAGCGCCGCGACCAGCGCGTCCTGCGCCAGCTCCTCGGCCAGGCCCACGTCGCGCACGATGCGGGTGAGCCCGCCGAGTAACCTGGCTCGCTCGATGCTGAACACGGCGACGATGGCGCGGTGCGCGTCGGACTCCATGGGCGGCTTAGCAGAGCACGTCACGCCCACACCGCAAGGCACGCCTAGCTTTCGTCGTCGCCGTCGAACACCTGGAGCACCTCAGCCTCGCCATCGCCAGCGATGCGCATGAAGCGCTCGCTCAGCTCGATGGCCTCGGCTTTGGAGGCCACACGCACCAGCGCGAAGCCGTCGATCAGCTCCTTGGTTTCGGCGAAGGGGCCATCCGTCACGCTGAATTTGCCCTGCTCCAGCTTGAGCTGGATACCGCTGCGTGGCCGCACCAGTCCGCCCTGCATGATCAGGACGCCCTTCTTGGTCATCTCCTCGCCGAAGGCGGCGATGGCCGCCATCTTCTCCGGCGTCGGGGGCTGGCTGCGATCGCCCTGGTAGGTCAGTAGAAACTTCATGCTGTGCTCCTGCTCCTGCGCTTCAAGGCGTGGTCGCGACCGTCTTGGGTGCCTGTTCCGCTGCGGTTTTCAGGGCCTGGAGGCCGCGCTCGAAGTCTGCTCCGACCAGCTTGTCCATGTCCATGAACAAGCCCATCGCTTTGGAGACGAAGTTGCTCTCGCCCTCCATCGTCCACGTCGTCTCGTTACCGCTCGGCGTCTTGGTGAAGGTGAAGGTCGTCGTGTTGGTCGCCTCGAACGGCTCGAGGAACTCGAGCTTGATCTGGACGAGCGCGCCCGGCATGCTCCGCTCGATCGTCATGCGGCCGGAGCCGACGTCGTCGTTGCCGCTCCACGCGTACTTCGAGCCGACCCCGGCGGGCGCGCCGTCGTAGGTGCGCTTCAGCTGCGGGTCGAGCTTTTCCCAGGGTGACCACGCTTCCCAGCGGTGAAAGTCGTTCACGTGGGCGAAGGCGGCCTCCGGCGGCGCGCTCATCGCGATCGAGCGCTGGATGCGAAAGCTGGAGGGCTGAAGCGCGATAACGACGACGAGCACCGCGAGCGCGGCGCCGAGACCGATCAGGATTTTCTTGAGCATGGATCCTCTGGTGGGCTTGCCCGCGTGATGTGACGCGCGGGCCTCTCCCTCACGTCGCTCGAGCCTCAGCCGAATCGACAAACGCTGTGAACTTTCGTGCGTGAACGCTAATTGCTGGAAAGTATTGCGAGAATTTCCAGGGTTGCCGGGGCCCCGCTGGGTGCGACAGGCGCCCGTGATAAAATAACAGGCTCGCGCTCAGCTAGCGGTGGGCGGGCGAGGCGCACGGCTCAGCCGGAATTGCGGCTTGCGGTGAGGTCTTGCTACATAGCGTGCGTGGAAAGGTCCGAGGCGCAGACCGTACGGCTAGCCATGCTGACGGCGGCGCTAGCGGTGGGCCACCAGGTGGCGGGCAAGTCCCTGCGCGAGGGCTTGTTCTTGTCCACCTTCTCGCTGGCCGACCTACCCAAGGCCATGCTGGGCACCGCCCTCTTGGCCATCCCGGTGGCGCTGGTGGTGGCGCGCCTGATGACGCGCATGGGGCCCGGGCGGCTGGCCCCGGCCCTGTTCGTGGCCAGCGCGGTCTTGTCGCTCCTGGAGTGGGCGCTGTTGCCGCAGCTCCCACGCGCCATCGCCTTGCTCGTCTACCTGCACGTCTCGATCGGCGGCGCGATCCTGATGAGCAGCTTCTGGTCGATCGTGAACGAGCGCTTCGATCCGCACGCGCTCAAGCGGCTGGTCGGTCGCATCGCCGCGGGGGCGACGCTGGGCGGGCTGGTGGGCGGCGCCGCGATGGAGCGCATCGCTCACTGGTTGGACGCGCGCAGCACGCTGCCGGTGACCGCCGTCGCCTGTCTGCTGGCGGCCCTGAGCTCGCGCAGCTTGGCGCGCACCTTCGCCGCAGGCACGCTGGCGGCCGAGAGCAAGCCGGCTCCACGCTTGGTCTTCAGCGGCTACCTGTGGACGCTCGCCCTGCTGGTGGCAAGCTCGGCGGCGGCTTCGGCCTTCGCTGATTTCGGGCTGAAGCAGGCGGCGGCCGAGCGCTACAGCAGCGCGGAGGACCTAGTGCGTTTCTTCGCCGTGCTGTACACGGCAGCGTCGCTGCTCAGCTTCGTGCTGCAAGTCTTCGTGTCAGCGCCGCTGTTCGAGGCGATTGGGCTAGGCGGAGCGCTGGCGCTGGCGCCGCTCAGCGGCGTCGTGCTGGGCGTGATCTCGTGCCTCTCGCCTTCGTTCGGTAGCGCCGCTGCGCTGCGCGGCGGCGATCTGGCGCTGGGCCCCTCGCTATTTCGCAGCGCGTTCGAGCCGCTGTTCACGCCCTTGCCGGCGGCCACCAAGCGCGGCGCCAAGG
>JAEYOT010000367.1 GCA_023411445.1 Pseudomonadota bacterium | reverse complement strand
GGGCCTGGCGGCCACGCTGGGCGGCGCCGGCCTATTGCTATTGCCCGCGATCGGCCCGGAGCTAGCGGCGAACGTGGGGCTGCAGCGCGTCTTGCTGCGCGTGCTGGGCTGGGGCGTCCCGCTGTTGGCGCTCGGGATGGTGCTGCTGCACGCCGCCCACGGCGTCGCGCTGGACGCGGCGGCGCGGCGCGAGGGCTCGCAGCAGCCGGGGCGCGGGCTCCGCTTCGGCCTGTACGGCTGCGGTTGGGATCTGGTCACGCTGCCGCTCGGCTTGCTCGTGCTCACATTGACGGACGGCCTGGGCACCGCCCTGCGCCACTCGGGGCGCGGCCTCACGGCGCCACGCGCCGCCGCCATTTCCTACCTCACCCACGTACACCGCTTCGAGCCGAAGCAGGCGACGCGCGCAGCGCGGCGCGCCGTGGGCCTAGTGCTCGTGCCGACGGTGCTGGTGGTCGCGATCGCTTTCCTGCTCGGCCTCGGCTGGGCCGCGCGCCGTTAGAACATCGCGCCCAGCTCGAGGGAGATCGTGTACTGGCGATCTTCGCCTTCCAGCGTCTTGGAGTCGGCGTCGTCGTTCTGCGCGTCCGCGGGCGGTAGGGCGTCGATCAGGAACTGCCCACCCACCGAGATCATCTCGTAGCGGTAGTTGACCCCGAAGATCATGCGGTGGCGCTCGAGCCGCGCGTTGTTAAACACGGCGTTGTTGTTGAAGTCCAGCGGGGAGCCGCCTTTGCAGACGGGCTGGCCGTTGTCCGGCTGCGAGCCGTTCGGGTCCGTGTTGCCGGGCTGGTTTTGGCCGGCGTAGTTGCAGTACGAAAGCGCGTCCGTGCCGGGGGTCAGATCGATCAAGCCGGAGTCAGCGAAAATCCACAGGTGCTGGTAGCCGAGGTACGGCGTGAGCACCTGCGAGTCGCGGATCGGCAGCGGCTTGCTGATCTGCACGTCCAAGCCCGCGACCGTGAGCTGGAGCTGCGGCGTGCCGGTGATGGTGCGCACGCCGGCGCCCACGGCTAGATCGGGCAAGATGCCGCCGACGCCAGTCCGTAGCCCTTCGAGCAGGCTGAAGCGCAGATCCGCGCCGCCGGAGATGATGCTCGTCTTCGGCATGAAGCCGACCACGCCCGTGAGCTCCAAGCCGAAGCCGAAGCCCTTGCGGAACTTGAGCGAGTACAGTTGCAGGAGCGACTGGGGCGAGCTGTTGATCGTGGACGAGGCGCCGCTCGATGGATCGACCGGCCCCTGGGTGCCGCGCTGCCAGTACGAAGCATCGCTCGAGATGCTGGTGTAGTCCGCCTCCAGCGCGAGGTGGAAGCCGCCGTAGCCGGTGGTGCGCGCCGTGTGCATGGCGTTCGGCGCGAACGCGAAGCCGAACTGGTTCACCAGGCGCTTGAAGGCGCCGTGATCCGGTCGGCAGGGGAGCGAGCCGCCGCCCAGGTTGGGGTTACCGCTGTCGTTCCACGCGGGATTGCCGTCGTCATCCCATTGACCGTACGGCTGCCCGGGCTTGGCATGGCACGCAGGAGTCAGCACCAGGCGCTCGAGCGCCGGATCCATGGGCTCGGCGCTGGCCACCGCACTGACGCAGGCGACTAGAGTAGCGGCGACACAGCAGGCTAAGCGTACGCGCATCGGGCGGTCCGTCGGGCGAGGCTACTTGCCGCAACCGAGCCGCGTCAAGCCGCGGAAACCGGCCGCAAATCGGCTGTGAAGCGCGCAGGCTGAGGACGAGCCGCCGAGGCCTGCTATCTCCTGGCCTGAGCCGCTGCCACGCGCTCGCATCCCACCGCCGACATGTCCGACTCATCACGACCACCTCGCCCTCCGGCCCTCCGCTGTCGGCCCGTGGAGCGCCCGTTCCACATCGTGCTGGTGGAGCCGGAGATCCCGCCCAACACCGGCAACGTGGCGCGCCTGTGCGCCGCCACGCGCTCGCCGCTGCACCTTGTGGGCAAGCTCGGCTTTCGCATCGACGAGCACGCGGTGAGGCGCGCCGGGCTCGACTACTGGCACCTGGTGGACGTCCGCACGCACGAGACGCTCGCGGCGGCCGAGAGCGCGATCGACGCGGAGCGTCCGTTCGGCAGGATCCCGAAGCGCTACTTGTTCAGCGGTCACACCACGCGCAGCTACCTGGACGTGAAGTTCGAGCTGGGCGACATCCTCATCTTCGGCAAAGAGAGCGTCGGCTTGCCGGAGCAGCTGCTGCAGGAGCGCGAGGCGGAGGTGGTGGGCATCCCGATGTCCGGCCTGGTGCGCTCGCACAACCTGGCCAACTCCGTGGCGATCGCGTTGTACGAGGCGCTGCGCCAGACCGGCGTGCTCGCGCTCACGCCGGGCGAAGACGGCGAAGCTAGCGCACGCTGACGGTCGGGATGGCAGCGCGGAAGTCCGCGTGCACGCTGCGCGCTGTGCCGGCGGCGAGCTCCACGCGCGCCACGACTGGCTCCCCGAACGTGGGCGAGCGAAAGGTCAGCGCATAGCTGCCGGCTGGCAAGCTGAGCGCACGCACCGGCGTGCTGAGCGTCTGCGCTGTGCCGGCACCGCTGACCGTGACGGTGGCGGGCGGATCGGCGGTGAGCTTGAAGGTGCCGGTCGCTGCGGCGACGACACCGCCGCTGTGGGT
>JAEYOT010000362.1 GCA_023411445.1 Pseudomonadota bacterium | reverse complement strand
ATCCAGGGCGGCGCGGGCAGCGGCAAGACCACGATCGGCTTGCACCGCCTCGCCTACCTGGCCTTCCAGGATTCGCGTCGCTTCCGCCCCGACAAGATGCTGGTCATCGTGTTCAACGATGCCTTGGCCCGCTACGTCGCGCGGGTCCTGCCGGCGCTCGGCATCGAAGGCGTCGCGATCCGCACTTACGAAGACTGGGTGCGGCGGCTGCGCCAGGGGCTGTACCCTCGCCTGCCCTCCAAGTACCGCGACGACACGCCCACCGTGGTCTCGCGCTTCAAGAAGCACCCGCTCTTGCTGCGGTTGATCGAACAGCACGTGGCGCGTTTGGCCGACCAAGTCACGCGCCGCGTGGCGGACTTGACGAGCGAGCACGGCGAGGCCGGCGAGAAGCTGCGCCGCGCTTGGGCCAAGAGCAGCGAACGACCGCTAGCGCACCGCCTGCACGGCTTGATCGCCCAGGTCGAAGGGGAAGCCGCGCGTCAACTGCCGACGGACGTGCGCGTCGGCGTGGAGCGCACGTGCCGCGCCCTGCTCAAGTCCACGCGCGACGTGGCCACCACCTGGGCGGAGCTGCTCAGCGATCGCACCATCTTGGGCGCCGCCGTCGAGCAGCTCGCCCCTGGCAGCTTCACGGCTGGCGAGCTGGATCGGGTCGTCGCCTGGTGCAGCGCCCGCAGCGGCGAGATCGTGGGGCAAATCGAGGCACGCCGCGAGGACCTGGCGGAGGCGCGCTCGAGCCGCGACGACGACGACGACAAAAAGGCCAACAAGCGCCGTAGCGAGGAGAAGGACGAGCGCGACGACGATGAAGATGACGACGACGAGATGCGCCGCGGCATCGACGGCCTGGACATCGCGGAAGACGCCAAGCTGGACGTCGAGGACGACACCTTGCTGCTACGCCTGCACCAGCGCCTGCGCGGCCCGCTCACGCGCGGCAAGCTCAGCAAAGATCCCATCGTCTACGAGCATATCCTGGTGGACGAGGCGCAGGATCTCAGCCCGGTGGAGCTCTCGGTGGTGCTGGACACGACCAGCGCCGCCAAGAGCATCACGCTCTCCGGCGATGTGCAGCAGCGGCTCTTGATGGACAACGGCTTCTCGGACTGGAAGACGGTGCTGGGTGAGCTGGGCCTCAGCCACGTGGAGGTCGAGCCGCTCAAGCTGAGCTACCGCTCCACCAAGCCGATCATCGACTTTTCGCGCGCGGTCTTGGGCGAGCTGGCCAGCAAAGATGCTCCTGTCGCGACTCGCGAGGGCACGCCGGTGGATCTGTTCACGCACGGTCACACCGGGGATGCCGTCGCGACGCTGGCTGAGGCGCTGCGTGACTTGATGCAGAGCGAGCCGCAGGCGTCCGTCGCCGTGATCGCCCGCTACCCCGAGCAGGCGGACCTGTATTTCGGCGGTCTGCAGCGGGCGGAGGTGCCCTACCTGCGGCGCGTGGCCGAGCAGGATTTCAGCTTCAAGGCGGGTGTGGACGTGACGGACGTCCGCCAAGTGAAGGGCCTCGAGTTCGACTACGTCGTGATCGTCGAAGCGTCCGAGTCCTCGTACCCGGACGACGACGAAGCACGCCACCTGCTCCACATCGCCGCCACGCGCGCCGCGCACCAGCTGTGGCTGTTCGCGGTCGGGCGTCCCAGCCCGCTCATCCCGCAAGAGCTGAGAGATCGCAGCTTGTGAGAGACCTCCGGCTTCGACGCTCAGTCGAGGCCGAGCCGCTCCATATCGTCTTCGTCCAAGCCGAAGAAGTGGCCAATCTCGTGCAGCACCGTGACCCTCACCTCATCGCGTAGCGCCTCCGCGCTGTCGAACGCCGACGCTAGGTTGTGAGAGAAGATGAGGATCCGGGTCGGCGCCAGCGGCGCGTTCGCCCCGGACAGCTCCTCCGAGGTCGCCCCCTCGAACAGCCCGAGCAGCCGCGGATCCACGCCGTCCTCCACCGCGGCGCGCGTCGGCCGCGGCTCCACCAAGATCGTCACCGGTCCCAAGCGCTCCTGGATTTGCGGCGGCAGCTCCGCGAGAGTCGCCTCCACCTCGTCACCGATGATGCGCTCACAGTCTGCCAGCGGCGCCTGCTCGGAGGCCTCGTCCAGCTGCAGCACCCGCAAGAACTCGCGACGCTGCTCCTCCAGCTGCCCCAAGTCGCCGTAAGCCAACCCGGCTTCGTAATGAGCGTCGGGGTTGTCGGGCTCGTCCTCCAACCACGCTAGCGCTTCCGCCAGCGCGGCTTCCGGCTCCAGCTCCTCGTGGTCCAGCTCCACGGTCAACGAGCCTCCCGGAAGTGCGAAAACGCTTCGTCCAAGTACACCTCGGCGGTGCCGTGCGGCAGCGGGTGGACACCGAGCGCGACCGAAAACCCCGCCGCCTTCAGGCGCCCGTACAGCGAGCGCGCCGCGCCGCCCACGGTGTCGCGCGTACCGAAGCCGATGTAAAATGGCACCTTGCGCAGACTGCGCAGGTCCGCGTCGTGACGGTCGGTCGCGCCAGAGATCGCAGCGTAGCCGTCGGCCGGCAGCTCGCCGGAGAGCGCGAGCGCGATCACGAAGTAGGCGCCCGACGACGAGCCTGCCAGGTACACGCGCTCGAACGGCTTACCGACAAGCTGCTCCAGCTTGGTGCGCTTTTCCCCCAGCTCCCGCACGAGCTCCGGCGCCCAGCGCGCGTGCGCTGCGCCGGAAGTCGGCCAGCCCCACCAGCGCTCGTGGCCGCGCGGCGCCAGGCCGACGCGTCCCCGCGGCATCAAAGCGGCCACGCCCGCTCGGCGCGATGCGGCGCTCACGACCTTCTCGAAATTCGTCTTCTGCCGGCTCGTCTTCTCCGGCGGCACGATGCCGTGCAGGTAGATCACGAGCTCGCTCGTCGGCGCGTCGGGCAGCACGTAGCAGCTGCTCTCGTCGAGCGCCTCGATGCCTTCGATGCAGAAGTCGCTCACCGCGCCGGGCGGCTGGGGCGGCCACGCAGCGCCGGGCGTGACGGGCGGCGCCGGCTCCGCCACGCTCGGCGACATCGGCTCTGGCTCGCGCTCGCTTGGCGCAGACGAAGCGAGCAGCGCCAGCGGCGACTCGACCGGAAGCTCCGTCGCCTCGCGACGGCCGCAGCTCACGAGCGTGAGCGTGAGCGCGAGGCATTTCATCGGCACCGCAGCGCGGTGCGCTCGACTCACATCCATTCTGCGGTGCAGTACCACGCGCGCGCCGCCTCACCCGACGGGCAGGCTCAGCCGCTCCAGGCTGCCGCGCGCCAGCTGCATGCGCCGATCCACGCCCACGATGTCGCCCGGCTCGAGCGGCAGCCAGACATTTTCGCCCTGCAGCGGCTCGCTGGAAACGATGAAATGATTGACGACGCCGCTCGGCGACGGCGCCTCGCACGCCGCCGATAGGCTCGGGCAATGCTCGCGGTCCGAGCAGCGTGTCTTGTACGTCGAGAAGTAAAGCTCCTTGCCGCCGTGCGTCGCCACCAACGTCTCCCCGTCCGTCGCCATCAAGGTGAGCAGCGCGCGCTCGACGCCCTCGCGCCCGTCGCACAGCTCACGAACGCGCCTGATCGTGCTGCGCATGGCGCTCATCGCATGAGCCAGCTCCGGGCGTTGCCCGGCGCCTGCCGCTCGCGCCAGCTCGCTCAGGAACACGAAGAACAGCACCTCGCTGTCGGTGTCACCCATCACGAAGCGGCGCAGCCGTTGATCGACGAGCTCCACCAGCCTGCCGCGTAGCTCTTCGAAGCGTGGGATGTCCCCGTTGTGCGCGAAGACCCAGCGCCCGTGCTGAAACGGATGGCAGTTGAAGACCGTCTTTTCGCCTTGGGTGGCCTTGCGAACGTGGGCCAGCACCGTCTCTGAGGCGACCACGCCGCTGAGGCGGTGGAACAGGGCGTCGCCCAGTGCGGTGCTGGGGCTGCGGGTGACGTGCGGCGCGCCATCGATGTAGAACGCGACGCCCCAGCCGTCCGGGTGGTTGTTGCTCTGCACGCCGAGCGCGTTCTCAGCCGCCAGGAGCGAGCGGTGGACCTGACTGGGAATCACGCTGCGAAAGCCGAACAGACGGCACATAGCTGGGGGCCAGCATAGCGCGGCTCCCGCCCGGCGCGCATTTTCCCGCATTTCAGCGCAGCAAACCCGGGTCGTCGCCGCCCCCGCGGCGGGGCGACCTCCCGTATCCTCAGCTTTCGCGCGCCGCGCGCAGGCGGCTGCACAGCTCGCTCACCAGCGGATCGGCGCCATCCAGCTCGCGCAGCGCCTGCTCTAGCCGCAGCACGTACTCGTCGTTGCGACCGCTCGGTCCCTCCGCGACCGCCACCAGCTCAGCCAGCGCCGGCAGCGCGAGCTCGCCTGCGTCGTGCGGGTTGCCGGGCGGCGCGATCCAGGTGATTGCCTGCTGGATCGAGCCGTCCGCCAACGTGACGTTCACGCTTTCGCGCACGTAGCCCGCACGCTCGCGGTGATCGAGCGCCGAAAGCACGTCCAGCGCTGGCGCCGCAAGGAGGTAGGCCAGCCCCACGCAAGCTGCCCCGCCGGGCTCGGGCACGAGCGTCACCACCCGCCCAGGTCGCGCGCTCGTACCGCGATGATCCGACGACGCCTGGCGGAACGCGCGCCGATACCCAGCCAGGGTCGCCCGTTGGCAGCTGTGAAACGCGAAGCCCGGCCGCCAGATCAGCGACCCATATGCAAACACGCAAACAAACGCGGCGGCACGGGAGTCTTGCTGCGCGACCGAGTACCGGCTACTGGAACCGGTCCCGGCCCCGTCTAGCCAAGGCGTAAAAATCCCAAGTTTGCTGCATTGAAGCGCGCTCCGAAGCTGAGTTTTCTGGAAGTCGCCTGGAACTGTTTCCACATTTGGCTTTCGGGTCATTCTCAAACCTGCTACGTACGACCATCGGCGCCGCGAGGCCGGTAACGAGAAAGCTGTCTCGCCAGCATGCCGCATTCCCCGCCTGAGGAAACGAGATGAAAATCCGCATCATTGTCCCGTTACTGAGCGCCTTGTCGGCGTTGGTTCATCCGGCCTTGGCGCAGGACGCCGCTCCTGCCGAGGCTGACCTGGCCGACGAGCCGGGCAAGACGGCGGATCCGCCCCCAGCAGCGGCACCTTCGTCCACGCCGGCCCCCACCCCGGCCGCCGAGGCGGACGCGGCGGTCGAAGTGGACATGGGCGGTGCGACCACCAAGAAGCGCAGCAGCCTGGCAGCCTCCCCCTCCCGCGGCGGCGGTGAGTCGGAAGAAGCCAGCTCTGAGTGGAAGACGGACTTCCACGGCTACTTCCGCGTGCCCTTCCGGGTCGGCGTCGGCGCTCGTCCCTCCCCCAAGCGTAACGATCCCGAAAGCATCCTCAGCGAAGACGACACGAGCGATCTCGCGCCCGGTCAGAGCAAGACGACGCTGCACGCGCCCATCATCCCGGACGGTCAGTACCTGAGCTGGCAATCCACCTCGCACAACCGCAGCGACTGGGCGGAGCTGTTCTTCGGCATCGGTAACTCCTGGGCCAAGGCCACCGTCGGTATCCAGGGCTACAACTTCACGGACGCGAGCTTCAACATGCCGGAAGCTCAGTACGGCATCGGCCAGGCCTACGTCACCATCGCGCCGGATCTCGGCTACGAGAACTTCCGCCTCAACCTGAAGGTGGGCGCGTACCAGGACAAGTACGGCGCAGCCGGGCGCTACGACGCCGGCGAGTACGACACCTACCTGTTCGGTCGCACGCACGTCATCGGTCAGACGCTCCACATCGACTACGACCTGACGGACACCATCGGTCTCTGGTTCGAGGAAGGCGTCGGCGGCAAGCGGCCGGATCCGTCCAGCTTCAACAACTCGCGCTTCACGATGCTGGCGCACGGCCACGCCGGCTTGAACTTGGGCAAGGACATCCAGTTCTCCGGCCACTTCCTGTACACCTGGGCGCAAGAGGAGGACCGACCCTACAACGTGGACTCGACCAATCGGGTCACGCAGTACGCCAGCTCCGTGGTGGATCACCCGGACGGCAACATGTGGGTGGCTGGTGCAGACGCCCGCTTCGAGCTCGGCGCCTTCGGCTACCTGTACGCCGGCTACTCGCACCTTCAGGCGAAGAACGCGCTGGTCGTGGGCCGCGCGCTCGAGGTGATCCACGCCTCCGGTGGCGGCGAGTACCAGCTCGGCGTGGTCGACAACTACTTCGGTCCTGGCTGCACCGCCGGCGGCCTCAGCCCATACGACAACGTCAGCCCCGAGCGCACGAGTGCCTTGGTCGGCCCGAACAGCGTGCCGTTCCCGGTCGGCTGCAGCGCGGGCACCGGCAGTGTGGACACCCTGCTGGCGCAGTACGAGTTCTCGCTCACCAACTTCTTGCAGATGAGCGAGGAAGGCGGGCAGCGCTTCTGGGGCCACGGCTCTGATTTCAAGGTGCTGCTGTACGGCATGCTCAACAAGGTCTCGAGCGACTACCGCCCAACGGACAAAGCGCTTTGGGGCCCGACGGATGGCAACCTCAAGCTGAAGTACGGCACGGACCTGCAGTACCACGCGACCCCGAACGTGACGGCCGCCGTCCGCTTCGATCGCCTGCAGCCCAACAGCGAGATCCCGGAGCAATCCTTCTCGATCCTGTCGCCGCGCATCGTGCTGCAATCCAACTGGGTGACGCGCGAGCAGCTCAGCTTCCAGTACTCGCGCTACATCTACAACCAGCGCGAGTGCGCCCCCAACGTGAGCTCGCCGGCGGAGCCCGCCCGCTTCCGCAGCACCGGCTCGGCGCTGTGCGTGCAGCCGCCGCCTGCGGCTACGCCGCCGGACGGCTTTGGCATCCACAGCGAGGTGCAAGACGCCAGCCTCCGCGACGCGCCCACCACGCGTCCGGACGTGAACGTGTTCAAGGTCGAAGCCACCTTCTGGTGGTGACCACGGTGCGGGGCAGCTCGCGCCCCGCATGACACGAGTCCCGCTAACGGGCGTTGCGAAAGCGACGCCCGTTGGTCTTTTGTGCGCGCCGGTCGCTGCGGTGCTGGCTTCGTTTTCCGCCTGCCCCGCCATTTTCTGCAGCCGCTACCAGCTACGCAATGTGACCGCTCGCCGGACTGCCAACCAGCGATTTCAGCGGGAGATACTCGCCAACTCTGACGCTTCTGCTACCCTGCCTCGCATGAAGACGGGTGCGTGGTCGTCGATCTTCACGGTGGTGCTTGCTTCGTCCTTCTTCGCCTGCAGCGCTTCGAAAGACGCCCCGAACAACAACGGCTCCGGCAGCACCGGCTCCGGTGCCACCAGCAACAACGGCGGCGCCGGCGGCCTCGTGCTCGGAGGCACCACGAGCGGCGGCACTGGCCTCGGCCCGCTGGGCGGCTCGGACAACATGGGGACCGGGGGTGGCTGTCAGGCGGGTGGCGTGGAGTTCGTCCCCAAGATCCCGACGGTGATCATGATGGTGGATCGCTCCGGGACCATGTTCGCAGAACAGGGTGACAACCCCTGGACCACGCTACGCGACGGCGTGCTCCCCGTCGTTCAAGAGCTGGATGCTCAGGTCCGCTTCGGCTTCATCGCCATCACGGGTGAAATGGGCGGCATGTGCCCGATGATCGACGAGGTCGCGCCGGCTGATAACGGCTACGCCGCCGTCGCCGCCAAGTACATGAGCTTGACGCGCCCGATGGTGGGTGAATCCCCGGGCATGCTCGGTCTGCAGCGCGCGTACGAGCTGCTGAAGGCTGACCCCACGGAAGGCGAGAAATACGTGCTGTTCGTCACGGACGGCGAGCAGGACTTCTGCGGCAACGGCAACGCGCTGTGCCCGACGGACTCGGTCGTCTACTGGTTGCAGAAGATGAAGGCAGACGGCGTGCACACGTTCATCTTCGGCCTGCCCGCGAACATCTCGGGCGGTATCCCGTACGACGCCACCCTGCAGGCCTTCGCCAACGCTGGCGCCGGCGAGCCGGTGAAGCCCGCGCTGGGGCCAACCCAAACGATCACGAACATCGCCAACGAGTGCTTCTACGGCGGCGACACGAACGCGACGGGCTGGCAGGCGGAGTTCATGGCCGCCGGCAAGGTGGACGACCCCGCCACCACGGACATCGACGAGAGCCTCACGCTCGGCAACTACTCGGCCACCGGCGGCACAGCCAAGGTGTTCAAGCCCGATCCGACGGATCAAGCGGCGCTCGCCGAGCAGTTTCGAGAGGTGCTCGCTGGCGTGAAGAGCTGCACGTTCGACTTAGGCGGTGACATCAAGGTCATCCAAGACCTGCTGAGCGAAGCGCACGTGTTCGTGGAGGGCGTGGAGGTCCCGCTGGACTTGAGCATGACCGACGGCTGGCACATGCCCACACCGACTCAGATCGAGCTGGTCGGCAGCGCCTGCGAAAACTGGCGCAAGCCCGAGAACAACAAGATCGACTGGGACTTCCCCTGCAAGATCATCGTTCCGAAGTGAGCTGCTAGCGGAGCGGGCGGCCTGCGCGCCGCCCGGCGCTCGGCTCCAGCTACGGCATGCAATAGCGTTCGTCGGCGCCGTCGGCGCACTGCTCGCTCCGGTCGCACACGAGCTCGGGGTCGATCTTCGTTCCGTCTGGACAAAACCTGCTGTCTCGTTGCTCGGGATCGCAGCGCAGGCCATCGGGTTGCTCGAAGCAGGCCGGCAGATCGCAGTACGACCAAATGTCGGACGGCTCCTCCCCGCAGCGCAGGATATCGTGGCCGATGAGCTCGAAACACCCTTGCTCGTCGGAGCCGTCCGCGCAGTCCCGCCGGTAGTCACAGCGTACGCCGGGCACGAGCATGCCGTCATCGCAGTACGTCACGAAGGCGCACTCGTTCATCGTCGCGCCGAGCTCTTCCCTCGGCCCATCGCTTGGGCATTGTGCGGGCCGCTCCGGAATCTCGGGGACGTCATCGTCGTAGGCGGGCAAGGAGCACAGCTCCAGCCAGCTCAGGCCGTCGGCTTGATACCAGCGCACGCTACAGCGAAGCTCCTCGGCGAGCTCCGGCTGTATCGCTATCTTCTCCAGCAGGCAGCGCGCGAAATCCTGATTGGGCTCCGGCTCATGCCCTGGTGCGGGCCGCCGATTGAAATAAAAGTACGCCGCAGACTCGGCCAGGGCGCACGGCATCAGGTCCTCCGCCGAGCGAGGGGATGAGCAGCGGCACATGGCGTAGCCGCGCGCGAGGCCGACGCGAGTCGCTAGGTCGATCAGCTGCGCCGGATCCGCCGCGGCGATCTCGGCGTCCCCCGTGAACAGCGGCTCGAGCCGCCGGATGTCCTCCTCGGTGGCGTCGGAAAACGGCGCGCCCCGGTGCTCCCCTCCGCGCCCTCCGTCGGCCTCAGCTGTCGCATGGCCACCAGCAGCTGATTTCGCGCCACCAGCAGCTGACTCCGTGCCCCGTGCCCCTCTCGAGCCTCGCCGTGGCTGGCCTTGCCGCAGCCGCTGACCAGCAGCGTCAGCGTGCCGACCACACAGTATGCCCACCCGTAGCACCACGCCCGTGCTCGCCTCATCCCTTTGAGGAGGCGGACACGTGGACGCGTCGATCAAGAATCTTCGCTGCCGGCCGGGGGCGCAAAGGCCGCAGCCCGGAGGTCCCGAGCCGCGGCCGTTCACTGCGGTTGGCTCAGGCCTCGCACTCGACCGTGACGGTCTCGCCGGCCTTGGCGTACGGCACCAGGTGACCCGTGATGGCTTGGCCGTTGACCTTGAGCTTCACGTCCCCATTGCCGCGCACGTTCTTGACCTTGATGTTGTAGGTCGCGCCGCGGCACACACGCGTCACGCTAAACTCGGGGATCTCGGTGCCGATGCAGGGCTTGACCAAGAGGCCGTCGAACTCGGGACGCACGCCCAGCAAGTACTGCGAGATCGCGACGAAGTTCCACGCAGCCGTGCCGGTGAGCCAGCTGTTCTTCGCCTCGCCGTGACGCACGGCATCCTTACCCGCGATCATCTGCGAGTACACGTACGGCTCGGTGCGGTGGATCTCGCTGATGTCCTCCAGGTAAGCCGGCGCGATCTTCTTGTAGTACTCGAAGGCGCGATCGCCGCGGCCGATCACCGTCTCGGCGATCATGACCCAGGGGTTGTTGTGGCAGAAGATGCCGGCGTTTTCCTTGTAGCCCGGGGGGTACGAGGAGATCTCACCCAGCTCCAAATGGTACTCGGCGTACGGGGGGTTGTTGAGCACGATGCCGTAGCGCGTGTCGAGCCGCTCCTTCACCGAGTCCAGCGCCTTCTTGGCCTCGCCCGTCTTCACGCCGATGCCGGCCATCACGCAGAAGCCCTGCGGCTCGATCAGGATCTGGGCGTCGCCGGGCGGGCACTCCTTGCTGCCGACCTTCTTGCCGAAGAAGTCGTAGGCGCGGAGGAACCACTCGCCGTCCCAGCCGTCGCGCAGCACGGTGGCTTCCATCTTCTGGATCTCGGCGCGCGCGCGCTTCGCTTCGTCCGCCTGCCCCAGCTTCTCGCACATGGCGGCGTACTCCGGGCCGATGTGCACGAACATGCCGGCGATGAACACGCTCTCCGCGGTCCGACCGACGCGGTTGCCCGTCGTCTGGTAGGACTCGTCCGGCGTCTCGCTGAAGCAGTTGAGGTTCAGGCAGTCGTTCCAGTCAGCGCGGCCGATCAGCGGCAGGCCATGGGGGCCAAGGTTGTTCAACACATGGTCGAATGAGCGCTTGCAGTGCTCGAGCAAGCTGGCCTTGTTGTTCTCGTCGTTGTCGAACGGCACCTGCTCGTCCAGGATGCCCCAGTCGCCCGTCTCTTTGATGTAACCGGCGACGCCCAGGATGAGCCACAGC
>JAEYOT010000360.1 GCA_023411445.1 Pseudomonadota bacterium | reverse complement strand
TACGCCATGGTCGGCGACGCGCTCGAGCTGCCGGTGGAGACGGACTCGCGTTTCGTGCGCGTGTTCGCGTCGCCTGTCGGCAATGCCGGACCTGAGCCGATCGCCGCGCTGTACCTCACGGACGTGGAGAGCAACGTGGGCACGCTGTGGGCGTGGCGAACCGGCAGCGATGCGCCCGTGCTGCTCGCCGAGCGCGCCCGCCTCAACGTTTGGGAGCTCACGTCCAGCCAATGGGACGGCGTGAGCTACGCCAACTTCCAGTCGCTGGGCGGCGTCGAGGTCTTCGACTGGGTGCTGTTCCGTTGGAATGGGGAGACGCAGCTGCTGGCCGAACGCATCGTGCAGAGCAGCGCGAGCGGCGAGACCTTGGTCAACTTCGACGGCGTATCCGGGGACTTGGCGCTGATCGCCGATGACGACGTGCAGATCCTGGCGGAGGGGCTGCCCTCCAACACGCGAGAGGCCATCTCTTACGTGGGCGCTCACCACTACGCGCGCGTGGACCACTTCGACGGCACGAGCGGTCGCCTGGTCATGAGCCAAGACTCGAGCGAGCCCCGGCTGTGGGAGGAGCTGGCGCGCGGCGTTGCGCCGGAAAACGTGCGCTTTTCCTGGTTCATGCCGGCCGTGATATTCTTGGAGGGTTGGGACGCTGAGCGGGGAACGGGTGCGCTCATTGCCTACAACTACGAGCTGGACGCGCGCGTCACCCTCGCCGAGGGCGTGAGCAGCTTCGACCTGACGAGCTACCCATGGGACGGAGTGATCTATTCCGTCCCGCACGGGCGTGATCGCGGCATCTGGTTCAGCAAAGCGAAGTGATCAGTCGTCGTGCAGCATCGGCTCGCGCGTGCGCGCGTAGGCTCGCAGCAGCTCACGCGCCGCTGGCCGAACCTCCACGAAGCGCACGCCGAAGCCGGGCGGCGCATGCTCGCCCAGCTGGTCGCGCAACCAGGCGACGTTGCCGGACAGCTCGCAGCTGGCGCCCGTCGGGAAGCGCACGGAGACGCGCACGTCCGCGCCGAGCGGCGGCGGCTTCTCGTACGTGGCGACGAAGATGCCGCCACCGACGAGCACGTCGGTCGACGACAGGCTGCGGTAGAGGTTGCTGGCGCCGTTCGGCTCCAGCTGCACGTCCACGCGCCGCAGCGTGCCTAGACCGCCCTCCAGCTGCTTGGACAGCCGCTCGAGCTGCGCGCCCAGCTCGCTCAGCTGCGGCTCCCCTCCACCGCTGCGCTGCGAGAGCGCCGCGAAGGCTTGCTGCAGCAGCGCGGCTTGCTGCATGAGCGCCTGCGCCAGCTGCTCGCTGCGCTCGTCCGCCAGCCGCACCTCCAGCCGCGGACGCCCCAGCTCGCCCAACTGACCCACCAGCGCCGTTAGCTCCGGCGCGGGCTCCGCCTTGCCGTTCTGGCGGTAAGCCGCGGAGATGGCCTCGCGGATACCCTTCAGCTGCAGATCCAGGCCGGAGAGGGTGCCGGTGACGCGCGCCACCGGATCGGCGTCGCTGCCGCCCATCCGCTGCACGCGTCCAAACGCTTCCTTGATTTCGCGCCAGCGCGCGGCTTGCTCCGGCGTGAGGCGCCCGCGCATCTCCGCCAGCTTCAGCAGGTTCTGCTCGGCGCCCTGCGTCAATGTCTGCGCTTCGCTGGCGTAGTGATCGTCGATCAGCCGCTCCAGCTCCTCATCATTCATGGCCGCGGCGACCTTCTCGGTCAGCTTGGCCATGTTGCGGTAGCTGCCCTGCAGCTTGAAGGGCGGCTCGCTGCGGTAGCGGTCGTCCTGCGAAGCGGAGGCGATGTACTCTTGATTCACGCGCAAGAGCACGTCTTGCACCTTGAACAGGCGCTTGAGCAGCTCGACGATCTCGCTAGCCTCCGCGCTGGAGTAGCCGTGGCTCAGCTCGCTCAGCGCGATGTCCTCCCCGCGCGCCATGCGGATCAGCTTGTACACGTCGCCCGCGTCGCGGCCGGCCAGCGGCGCCAGCACGGGGTTCGCGGTCAGGGCGTTCTCCAAGTAGCTGAGCGCGAAGGCGTCTTGCTTGCCTTCCAAGATGTCGCCCAAGTTGTAGGTGTCGGCGCGGTTGGCCAGCATGTCCGGGATCTGAAAGCGCGCGCCGCTCTCGGTGTACGGGTTACCGGCCATCACGATGCAGAATTTCTTGCCGCGCAGGTCGTACGTGCGTGTCTTGCCGTTCCACACGCCCTCGATGCGCCGCTGGGCGTCGCACAGCGAGATGAACTTTTGGAGCAGCTCCGGGTGCGTGTGCTGGATGTCGTCGAGGTAGAGCATCACGTTGTTGCCCATCTCGAGCGCCAGGTTGATCTTCTCCACCTCCTGGCGGGCGGTCACGTTGGGAGCCTCGCTGGGATCCAGCGAGTGCACGTCGGTGCCCAGCGCCGGGCCGTTCACCTTCATGAACACGATGCCGAGCTTGCTGGCAATGTACTCCATCAGCGTGGTCTTGCCGTAGCCGGGCGGCGACACGAGCAAGAGCAGGCCCATCTGGTCCGTGCGCTTGGCGGCGCCGGCGGCGCCCAGCTGCTTGGCCAGGTTGGCGCCGACCAGCGGCAGGTACACCTCGTCGATCAGGCGGTTGCGGACGAACGAGGTGAGCACGCGCGGCAGGTACTCGTTCAAGCGCAGCCGCTCCCGCGCTTGCGCGGCCAGCTCCGTCTTCAAGCTGCGGAAAGCGCGGAAGCGGGGCGCGCGATCTTCGATCGCCTCGCTGACGCGCTCGAGCAGCTCGAACAAGGTGAGCTTCAGGCCGCGGCTGACGACGCGCGGGTGCGAGCCGAGCAGGTCGTGCACGGTGGCTTCGATTGGCGCGTCCGAGACCTGAAAGTCGAGCTCGCCGTCGCACAGCGCGCGCGCCGCCAGCTCCAGGCGGTACTCGAAGCCCGAGCCGTGGCTGCGCAAGAAGGCGTCCACGTAGGACAGCGCCACGCGCAAACGCGAGGGCGGGTGCGCCGAGAGCACGCGCAGGTCTTCCTCGAAGCCCCGCGCCGCGCCGGTCTGCTCCAAGTGTGAGAGCAACTCGCGCCGCAGCTCGGCCGCGAGCGGGCTCTCGGTGAAGCGCGCGTGCTCGCTGCCGATCTCGCTCACGAGGTAGCGCGCTGCAAAGCGGGACACGCCCGCCTCTTGCTCCAGCCCCATGAGCTCGAGCTGCTCGGCCACGGCCGCCGTCAGCTCCTTCGCCAGCTCCTGTTCGGCGCTGCCATCTTTCAGGCGCTCGCGCAGCCGGACCGCGCTCTGCGCGCGCCGCTCCAGCAAGCTTTTGCGGTCCGCCGCCAAGCTCTGCCAGAACAGAACGCCGGCCGCACGCGCGCGCGGCGAGTAGCGCATGCCGCCCGCCAGCTTGACCATACCGAGCACCTTTTCGAGGATGAGCGCGGCGTCGTGATCGTGCACGCCTCGCTCGTAGCCCTCGTCGATGCGCTCGGCCGCAGCCTGGCGCACAAGCTCCGGCAGCGTGCCGTCGCGCTGCGCGTGCTCCAAATCCACCACGCTGCGGCCCTTCGCAGAAGCTTCGGCCTCCAGCAGCAGGCTAACGGCCAAAAACTCGCCGCGGTACACCTCGCGCGTCTCGGAGACCAGCTCCTGGTCCCACAGGTCGCGCGCTGCCTCCAGCAGCGGGTGCGAGATGTGCTCGTAAAAATCCGTGCCGGTCAGGTGCACGTTCAGGGCGCCGTCGCGCGGCACGATCGCCAGCTCCAGCGGCCTCGTGTTCACGCTGAAGCGGTGCTGGCCGAAGCGGATGACGTTGCCGCCGTCTTCTAGCAGGTCCGTCTTGTCGCGCAGCGCGCGCAGCGCGTTCTGCTTCGCGCTCTTCAGCTTCGAGTCCAGCTCGTCCGCGCGCACGGAGTCGCCCAGCTGGCGCAGCTGAGCCGACAGCTCGACCAACTTGTGCACCATGGCGTCGGACGCGAAGTAGCCGTTGAGCTCTTCAGCGTCCTTCACCTGCTGGGCGCGCCGCACGATGCCGCCGAGCACGCGCTCAGCGGCGGTGGCCAGGCTCTGCGCGCGTCGCTGGCGCTCCTCCACAAGCAGCTGGCGCTTCGCGGCCACGGCGTCCAGCACCTCTTCGCGCTTCTCCGCCAGCTGCACGGAGAACTCGTCCAGCTCACCGAAGCGCCCCTCCAGCTCCTCCAGCTGCAGCATCAAGCGCCCGAGCTGCTCGTCGCAGGCCTCCGGCGTGGTGGCCAAGGACAGCGCGCTCGTCACCGCTTGGCCGAGCAGCTTGAACTGCACGCCGAACTCGGCGCGCCCCTCGCCAGCGCCCAGCTCCTTGGCGCGCCCGTCCAGCACCGCGCGCGCGCGGTTTTGCTGCGCAAAGGCCGAGCTGGTGCCGTCTAGGATCTTGGTGCGGACGGTGGGGTCCTCGATCGGCAGGCTGGAGATGGTCTCGCTGAGCAGCGTGAGCCCCTCGTGCACGGCGTCCAGCTCCTTGCGCAGCGGGACGAGCTCGGTCGTCTTCTGCGCCACGCCTACGCCCTCTACCAGCGCGTCCAAGCGATCCAAGAGCGGCTGGAAAGCGTTCTCGGCTAGGAAGAAGTCGACGCAGGCGCGGCTGACCTCGCCGAAGCGCTCCGCCACCTCCTGCTCCAGCGCCTCCACGCGAGCCGCGTCGATCGAGCGCACCTCCTTCAGCGTGATCAAGGCGCCGCGCTGGCGCTTCAGCTCGGACAGGCCGCCCAGGTAGGCCTCGACCGTGCGCAAGTCCGGCGGCCTGAGGCGCTCGAGCAGCGCGCGCTGCTGCTGCTCCGCCTGCTGCAAGGCGTCACGCGCCGTGCGCTCGAGCTCGCGCTGCTTCTCGAACTCGTCGACGATGAGCTCCGAGCTTTTCTGCAGCTCGCGCAGCGTGTCCAGCAG
>JAEYOT010000343.1 GCA_023411445.1 Pseudomonadota bacterium | reverse complement strand
ACTGAGCCCCGCGCTGCCACCGTCGCCCGCCGAGCTCGTGCCGCTGCCGGCCATGGCCGCGCCCGCCGAACCTGCACCCGCCGTACCCGCCGCCGCGGCGTTGCCGCCGTCAGGAGCGTTCTCACCGCACGCTGCCCCAAATGTGAGCAGCCCGAGCATCAAGGAAAGGCGAACTTGTTTGGCACTCATCGGACACACCTCCGCCAGCGACGTGCTGTCGCGAACTTTGCGCGCTAGGCGCGGGTAGCAATCGGGAGCGTGACTCTCACATGCAGGTCAAATCGGCCTGGCACGTCTGCCCTTCCTCGCAATCCTCGTCCTCCGTGCAAGACTCGAAGCCCGCTACGGTCACGAAGCGCTCGGACTTGGACGTCACCGCAAGCTCCACGCGACCGACCTCGATTTGCGTCGAGCCAGTCGAGCTGCGAGTCATGATCACGCTGGGAAAGCCAGCGACGCCTAGGCCGATGAGCTCGGTCATCAGCGCCGCCGAGATGGTCACCGCGCCGCTATCGCTCGTCTCGCAGATGATCTGACCGCGTGAGCCGCCGTGATGGCTGATGTCGAGCTTCACGTGAATCTTCGACGCTTCCGGAGCGGACGCTGCGTTCCACGTCAGCTCCAGCGCCTTGTTCACGTCCAGCTCTAGATCGGTTGCGGTGATCGTGAGCGGAGCGACGCCTTCAGCCTCGAGCGAGAACGCGGCGTAGTCGCCTCCGGTCGCGGTCACCGTGACCTTCGCGCCTTCTTCGAACGGGGGGTAGGCGAACAGGGTACCGGCGGGCGGTTGGTACGCTTTGGCCACTTCCCTCAGCGTCACCTCGTCGCCGCCGCCGTCGAGCACGACTCCTTTGAGCGTGACCTCGCCGACCGTCTTGGCTTGCGGGTACGGCTTGCACACGCCGTCGTCCACGCACACGTCACCGCTACAGCCGCCGTCGCAGAAAGGGGCGCTCGGGATCTCGAGCCGGCAATCACCGTCTTCCTGCTCCACGGTCCATTTCACGCTGGAGGGAGACGGGCCATCGTTGACCTTGCCGATGGCGGTGGTGGTGCCGCTGCTCTCGTCCTCTGCGGAGGCGGTGACTTGAACCTGGAAGGAGCCGACGAGCTCCATCGAGTCACTCGGGCCCGTGCCGGCGGTGCCACCGGAGCCACCGGCGTTGCCCGAGCCCGCGTTGTTGGACCCGCTGGTGTTGCTGGAGCCGCTCGTGTTCTCGGAGCCGCCGGTGGCGCCCGTGTTGCTGTTGCCGGCGCTACCGCCGCCCGGCGGATCATCCGAGCCCGAACAAGCGGCCAGCACGACCGCGAAGCCCAAACCGTACACCGGGCTGGGAAATTTACGAAGAAGGTGCCTCATAGTCATCGGAACGGCGCTTTCAGGGCTTGGGGCGCTCAGGCCCGCAAAGTGATCAAAGGTGGCAGAAAATAGTCCGTCTGGCGGCGCGGCTGGTGTGGCCGTGTGTCGCTACCGGCACGAACGTTGCTGTACCCGTAGCATGTACCAAGCTCCTGCTCCCTCTTCTTCACGATTCGCCAAAGCGTTGAGCGCGACGGTGCTCGGCGCGGCGTGCCTCGTCACATCTGGCATCGCTCACGCGCGAGACCGCGAAAGCCGCGACAACGACGTGGGCAAGACTCACATCGCCGTCGACTTCGACGTCAACGCGGCGGTCAACGCGCCTGAGGTCGACGCGGGGGGCGGCGGCGCGCTGCGCCTCGGTCGTGAGCTCGACTTATTCCTCATCTCGCTGACGCCGGAGATTGGCGGCAGCTACCACTCGTTCGGCGGTGACTACGATAGAACCAAGGTCTACGCGGGCTTTTTGGGTGGTCGCTTGGCCATCGGCAAGATCATCGAGCCCTCCCTCTTTGCGCACGTCGGTGTGGCGCGCTTGGACGGGCTCGAGTCCCGCACGGCGGCTCAGTTCGACGGTGGCTTGGCGCTGGATCTCACGCTCCTACCCCTAATCAACATTGGCGTCCATGGCGCGTACAACGTCGTGCTGCCGCGAGGCAACGCGGACGCGTTCAGGTTCCTAACGTTGGGCGCGCAGGCCGCGCTCGTGCTGTGACGGGCAGAGCCCTGAAGCGCGGCGGCGTTTCAGGGCTCTCGGCCAGCTCGCTCAGGACAGCGAGCGCTTGACCGCTCGGATCGTGTCATGAGTACGCCGTTGCTCCGGCAGGATGGCAAACTCGATCAACTGTCGCGCGCTAGGCTCGAGGTTGTCGAGATCGCGCAGGTAGTCGTCGCGGCCATGATCTTCGCCCTCTTCTAGCGCGGCGATGGCGGCTTTCTCGCTGATGGCAGCGGCGCTCCGCTCGATCATGCGCACGAGCGAGCCCCAGGCGCCGGAGCTGTCCGCTGGCTCACCGCCGCGACCCAAGATCGCCTCGGTGAGCAGACGAGCGCGCTCCTCGTGGGAGCGAGAGCACTGCACCAGCGAGCCGCGAAACTCCGTGTGCTCCAAACGCTCCAGCGCGAGCCGGTACGTCTCGGCAGCCGAGAGCTCTCCGCGCAAGAACGAGTTGAGCTGCTCGATGGTCTCACTCTTATCGTTCTGACTGGTGTGGGTCTGCATAGTCACTTCTCCTTGGTTCTTCGGTTGCCTCGGGGGTCAAGGCATCGGCGATGTTTCTGCAGGTTCCGGACCAGGGCTGCAGCAGGCGACGAGGCGACTTTGCTGCCTCAATTGTCGCTTCCTGCCTCAGGGGTGCCGCGCGCGAGCGAGTTTCTGCCGTTGGGAAATCAGTGCCGCTTTGGCACGCCGCCTGCCTTGAGAGGTCCCGTGGCAACCGAGACATTCGACATCATCTCTATGGGCAAGCGCGTCGAGGCTCGCGTGATGCGCAAACGCGCTCTACGCATTGCTTCGGGCGCGACGTTGGCAATCACCGGTCTGGTGCGTGGCGGGGCGCTGGCGCCTTTGCTCGTGCTGGGCGGCGCCGCGCTGGTCTTGCGCGGCGTGACGGATCGCCCGCTGAACGAGACTTTCCGACGAGTGCAGCACTGGTTGGGTCAGCCGGGCGGCGCGCTTCATTTCGGCGAAGGCAAGCGGGACGTGGTCGACGAGGCCTCGTGGCAGTCGTTCCCGGCGAGCGATCCGCCGGGCTATTCCGTGTCGGCTCAGCGTTGAGACGACGGAGTCAGCGCCCTGTCTGATACTCCGAAGTGATCTCATTCGGCGGCGTCGTGGCCGGCGCCATCGGCTCGGGCCGCCGAATGCGCTCGTTCTTCTCGTCATACCACGTGCCTGACGCCAGCATCAGCCGACCGTCACGGCGGTACCACGCCTGCCACGGTGCAAAGCGACCCCCGGGCGGAGGTGCGACCCACCCTCCGCGCCTCCACACGTAAGAAGCCCCGTGCAGCACCCATTCACCGTCGATCCACACCACGTTTGCCTGCGAGGGGCGCTCCGGAACGGTCTCGGCCAAGGCAGCCGGAGGCGGGTAAGGTGCCTCCTTGAATGCTGCCAGCGGATGCTTGGCCAGGGTCGGCGCCGGGAGGCTCGAGCCGCACGCGGTGGTCGCGAGCAGGACACCTAGCAAGACGCAACGCATCGGGATGGCCCGTCGCTTGCATTTCACGTGCCGTGCGCATCGGTAGCGACGGCATGCTCGCTCGAGCGAGCCTGCTCGGCTTGCTCTTGGTGTCGGTTTGTTTCGCCTTCGGCTGCACGCGGGCTCCGACGACGCGCTTCGACCTCGAGAGCCTGAAAGTGACTGGCAACGAAGAGCTGGACGAGGAGGAGATCACGGAGCGGATCGCATCACGCGAAACGCCGCGTTTCCTCGGGCTCTTCCCCGGCGTGATCTACGACTACGAGACGTTCAACCGTTTCGTGCTCGAGCGCGATCTGCAGCGCATCGAGCGACTCTACCAGAGCCGCGGCTTTTACAAGGCTCGAGCGCGCGCCGCGCACGTCTTTCGTTCGGGCAACAAGGTGCGCGTCGAGATCGTGGTGCAAGAAGGGCCACCCGCGGTGCTTCGCCGCGTTGACGTGCACGGCATCGAGC
>JAEYOT010000282.1 GCA_023411445.1 Pseudomonadota bacterium | reverse complement strand
CCTTGGCGTTGTCAGCCTTGACGCTGCCGCCGTACAAAATACGAGTCTTTTCGGCCAGTTCAGGGCTTAGGGCGGCCAGCCGCTTGCGAATGGCGTCGTGCACCTCCTGCGCCTGGGCGGGGGTTGCGACCTTGCCGGTGCCGATGGCCCAGACCGGCTCGTAGGCGATCACGCCGAAGCCCGGGTTCTTGAGCAGCGCGGGGGCGAACGCGTCCAGCTGGCGGAAGCAGACGTCCAGCGTTTGGCCCGCTTCACGCTCCGGCAGCGTCTCGCCGATGCACGCGATCGGCTTGAGGCCCGCGGCCATTGCGGCGACCACTTTCTCGTTCACGGAGGCGTCCGTCTCACCGAAGAACTGGCGGCGCTCGCTGTGGCCGAGGATGACCCATTTGCAGCCGGCGTCCTTCAGCATCGGCGCGCTGATCTCGCCCGTGAAGGCGCCGCTGTCCTTCGGGTACAGGTTCTGCGCCGCGACCTCGACGTGCGTTCCTTCCAGCTCCGCCGAGACGGCGGCCAGCGCCGTGAACGGCGGCGCCACCACGACCTCGGCGCTCACGCCTTTCGTCGCTTGTGCCACCGCCGTCGCGAGCTCGATGCCCGTCAGCCCGCCGTTGTTCAGCTTCCAGTTACCCGCGATCAAGTATTTGCGATTTGCCATGTTCATCCACGGAGGGCTTCGACGCCCGGTAGCTTCTTGCCTTCGATCAGCACGAGCGACGCCACGTCGCCCGTCGAAATGAAGCCCAGCTGCTCCTCCGGCGTGCCGCTCGCGAGCGCCGCAGCGGTGAAGGAGCCGCCGGTGATGACGCCGAACGCGGGAGCCGCCGCAAGCGCGCTGAGCACTCCGCTGCTCCCGCCGGCAAATACCGGGTTTTCCAGCACGCCCAGCGCGCCGTGCAGCATCACGGTCCGCGCTCGGCCGACGCGCTCGCTGAGGCTGGCGAGCGTGGCCGGGCCAATGTCGAACGCGCCGGTCTGGTCCGGGATGGAGCCGACGCTGACGGCGCGGCTCTCGCTGGCGTCGCCGTTCTTGGCCACCAGCACGTCGCTGGGCAAGAGCAGCTCCACCCGTTGATCGCGCGCCTTGGTCAAGAGCGTGCGACCCAGCGCCAGCTGCTCGCGCTCCACCGCCGACGCCTTCATGTCCACGTTCTTCGCGGCCAAGAGCGTGTTCGCGACCACGCCGCCCACACAGATGGTGTCGCAGCGCCGCAGCATCAGCTCGAACAGCTCCGCCTTCTGGCTCAGGCTCCCGCCGCCCAGCACACCCAGCGATGGGCGCTCGGAGCTCTTGCCGCCTGGCCAGAGCGCTTCCAGCTCGGTGCGCAGTCGGTAGCCGATGCCGCGCTCGGAGAGCAGGCGCGGCAGCGCCACGAGTGATGCGTGCGGCAGGTGCGAGGCGCCGAACGCCTCGCCGACGTACACGTCGCACAGCGCCGCCAGCTTCCGCGCGAAGCTCTCGTCGTTCTTGGCTTCTTCCGGGGCGAAGCGCAGGTTCTCCAGCAGGCAAACCTGGCCCTCGCGCAGATCGCTCACCACCTTCTTGGCGGCGTAGCCGACGCACTCGTCCGGTAGGTACACCTCTTGACCCAAGAGCTCTGCCAGCTTCGCGGCCACCGGCTCTAGGCTGACTGGCGCCTCGTTGGGCCCGCCGAGGTGCGTGGCCAGGACTACGCGCGCCCCCTCTTCCAGCGCCTTGCGGATGGTGGGCAGCGCGCTTCTGAGCTTACGGTCGCTCACCACGCTACCGTCCGGCTCGATCGGGACGTCGAAGTCCACACGGATCAGCACGCGCCGATGCGAGAGCTTGAGGTCGTCGATGTCGTGGAGACCGTCGAAGGGAGAGGGCATGTCGGGCGGCGCTCCCTATGCCATGAACGCGCCGAGCTTGCGAAAGCGTTCGTAGCGATCGGCGCGCAGCTCTTCCGGCGACAGTCGCGTCAGCGCCTTCAGCTCCGTGTACAGCGCCGTGTCTAGCAGCCGGGCGGCCGCGTCATGATCTTGATGGGCGCCGCCGGGCGGCTCCTCCACGATGCTGTCGACCACGCCGAGCTCGAGCAGGTGGGGCGCCGTGATCTTGAGGCGCGCAGCGGCCTCCGGCGCCAAGTCGCCGTTTTTCCAGAGGATGGCGGCGCAGCCCTCGGGCGAGATCACCGAGTAGTAGCTGAACTCCAGCACCAGCACGCGGTTGGCCACGCCGAGCGCGAGCGCGCCGCCGGAGCCGCCCTCGCCGATGACGGTGCTGATGATCGGCACCGTCATCCGCGACATCACCTCGATCGAGGCGCCGATGGCCTCGCTCTGCCCACGCTCTTCGGCGCCGATGCCGGGGTAAGCGCCGGACGTGTCGATGAACGTGAAGATGGGCAGCCCGAAGCGCTCCGCCAGCTCGTACACGCGGATGGCCTTGCGGTAGCCCTCCGGGTTGGGCATCCCGAAGTTGTAATGGAGGTTCTCCTTCGTGGTGCGGCCCTTGCGGTGCCCCACGATCGCGACGCTGCGGCCGTGATAGCGGCCCAAGCCGGCGATAATCGCCGGATCTTCAGCGAAGCGACGGTCGCCGTGCAGCTCGACGAAGTCCTCGAACAGGCGCTCGATGTAGTCCTGCGAGTAGGGGCGGCTGGGGTGCCGCGACAGCTGCACCTTCTGCATGGGTGTCAGGCTCGCGAATACCTCGCGGGCCAGCACCGCGGCCTTGTCCTCCAGCCGCCGCAGCTCCGCGCCGAAACGCGGGTCCTTGCTGGCCAGCTGCTGCAGCTCTCGCACGCGCGCGACGAGCTCTACGACGGGGCGTTCGAATGCGAGGACGACTGCCATGGATGATCGGGGCGGGGAGCGCGCGCGACTTTGGCGCGAAGCTTGGCAACTGTCGAGGGCTGGCGTGAACCATCGCCCGCCGCATCGCGTCAGGCCGCAGCGACAGCGGAAACCTGGGCGTTACTGGCCGCCGCGGAGGCTCGCGCCCACTGGGGCGCTCAGAGCCTTGCGCTTGATGTCGAAAATGCGAAACGGCTTCTCTTTGCCCTTCAAGTTGGCCGGCGGAAGCTCCTCGACCTCGAACTTTCCGCCAAGTCTGGCCAGAGTGTGCTCGCTGACCAGCACCTGGCCGGCCGATGCGACGCCGCACAGCCGCGCACTGGTGTTCGCGGTGTCACCGATCACGGTGTAGCTGAGCGCCTTGGAGCTGCCGATGTAGCCAGCGACGAGCGGCCCCGTGTGGATGCCGATGCCCATGGCGAGCGCCGGATCTCCTCGCTCCATCCGCGCTCGGTTGAAGCGGCCCAGCACCTCCATCTGCTCCAGCGCGCACTCTACGCTGCGCACGGCATCGTCCGGGTGGGCGACGGGCGCGCCCCACAGCGCCATGATGCCGTCGCCCATGAACTTGTCGAGCGTGCCCTCGTGCTTGAACAGCACCTCGACCATCAGCTCGAAGTAGTCGTTGAGCATCTCGACGATGCCGGCGGGGTGAGCGCCGTCGCTCATGCGCGTGAAGCCGCGGATGTCCGAGTTGAACACCGTGCACTCCTCCACGAGCTGGCCGCCCTTCTTGACCTCCAGCTCACCGGACATCACGCGCTGCGCCACGTTCGGCGACAGCAAGCGGCTGAAGCGCTCGCGGTTGACGATCTCTTGCTCGATCTTGCGGCCGAGGATGTTGATCTCGATGAACATGGCCGCCTGCGTCGCGATGGCGGTGACGATCTCCATGTCTTTGGGCTGAAACTGCGCGAGCGTCTCACTATCCAGCCACAGCACGCCCAAAATCTCGTCGTTGTGGAGCAGCGGCGCGACGATGGCGGAGCTGATCCGGTTCAGGATCATGCTCTTGCCCTTGGACGCAGCGAAATCCATGGCCGCGTCGTGCGTCAGCACGGTCGCGCGCTCCTTGATCACGTGGTTCAGGATCGTCGACGAGACGGGGATCGAGGCGTCGGTCGCGTCGCGTCGCTGGCTCGCTC
>JAEYOT010000271.1 GCA_023411445.1 Pseudomonadota bacterium | reverse complement strand
CGCCAGGGCGGAGCTTGAGGGAGACGCCCGCCGCGCTGCGCACACGAACCTACTCCTTCAGCTACTGGTAACTACCAGCCTCCGGGCGGAGGACCTCGGCGGCGACGATGCGATCCAGCCGGTAGTGCCGGCGCTCGCCGGAGGTTTCTTCTAGACCCTCCACGCGCGTCTCGTGGCGGTCCATCGCGACCGACAGGATGCGGATCACGCGCTTGCTCTCGACGTGGCTACTGTCCACGTAGGTGATGCGGATGGGCTGTTGCTCGAACCAAGCGCGCTCGATCGCCGCGCGCACCTTCTTGTCGCTGGGAAGCGCGGGCACGCCGTGAAAGGACAGCTCCTTCAGCCGCGCGAGCAGCTCGCGCTGGGCAGAGGTCGACAGCGCGGCGCGCACCTTGTCCAAGCCCGACTGCAGCGTCTCGCTGAACGGCAGTAGGCGCATGTCGATAGCGAACTTACCGAGCGCCAAGATGAGCGCCGCTTCGCGCGCGGTGAAGTTCACCGGTGGGAGGCTGTAGCTGCGATCCAACGCGTAGCCGCCACCCGGGCCCGACTCGGCGGAAACCGGCAGCGCGGCGGCGCGCAGCGCGTCCAGATCGCGGTAGATGGTCCGCACGGTGACGCCAAAGCGCTCAGCCAGCGCCTCGGCCGTGACGCCGGTCCGACGGCCGCGCAGGTACTCAGCCAGCGCAAAAAGGCGTTCGGTTCTCTGCATTTGGCAAATCCTGACATACCGCTGACAGGGCGCGCTGGGAAGGTCCTCGTCATGAACGCCGCCTTGCTCGATCCCAGCTGCCCCGTGGAGCCATTTTCTCTCGACCTACCTTGGGCCGCCTGGCAGCGGCTCAAGCTCCGCCTAGGGCGAGAGCGCCGAAATGACGAGGCCTGGGACGCCGCGCTGCAATACGGCGTACCCCTACCGACCCTGACCACCCTGCTCGACCGCTGGCGCGACGCGCTGGACTGGGCCGAAGTGAACGCGGCCTTGGGCGAGCTGCCCTGGTTTCGTCGGCGGGCGGCGGGCAGCACGCTGTGTTTCTTGCACGAGCGCTGCAGCAGCGCGAGCGCGCCCACGCTGCTGTTGCTGCACGGCTCGTTCGGTTCGCCGCTGGAGTTTCGCGCGCTGTGGACCGAGCTGATCCGCTCGTTTCACGTCGTGTGTCCGGCGCTGCCCGGCTTCGGTGTGTCAAGCTCGGACTTCGCGCCTAGCCTGCGGAGCGTCGCGGAGCAGCTGTCCGGCTTGATGGCTGCCCTCGGCTATGAACGTTATGCGGTGCACGGCAGCGAGCTGGGTGGGCAAATCGCCGCGCAGCTCGCGCGGAGCGCGCCCGAGCAAGTGACGCGACTGCACGTGGTGGAGCTGCGCGCGCTCCCAGAGCCGGACGCCGACGATTTGGCGACGCTGAGCCCAGCAGACAAGTCTCGCCTCGCCGCGCTCACGCTGCTCGAGCACACCGCCGTGCACGCAGCGCCGCGCAGCTGCACCGAGCTCTTGGCGTGCGCGCTGGCGCGGCTCGACGCCGTGGACGACGCGCTGCCTGCCTTCAGCGACGAGCTGCTCCTCGGCCTGAGCTTGCGCTGGCTCGGCGGCGACGCGGCCTTCGCGACCGCGCTGGCGGATGCGGCGCGGGCCCCGCGCTGGTCTCGCTCGGAGACGCCTACCTGTGTTTGTAGCTTCCCGCTCGCTGGCCCCAGCCTGCGCGGCGTCGCGGAGCGCCATCAACGCATCGAAGCTTGGCTCGAGCACGATCGCGGCGGAGCCATGCCGGCGCTCGAGCAACCTCGTCTCTTGCTCCGCTCGCTGCTTGAGTTCTGTCCGGCGCCCTGACGGCGGCACGCGGCTTGCTGAAACGCCCGCATGCACACGCAAGCCGCTTACCGCTCCATTCTGGACCACCCGTGGCGAATCGCCGCGTTGCTCGGCATCGTGGCCAACCTGGTCGTCAATTACGCCAGCTCCGCGGGCATGTACCACTCGATGAACGTCGCCGATACCAGCGATCGCTACGCGAGTCTCTTCACACCTGCCGGCTACGCTTTCTCCATCTGGGGAGTGATCTACGGCAGCACGCTGGTGTACGCGGTGGCGGCGCTGCTCCCGTCACAGTGGGACGTGCGCATGCACGACCGCGTCGCGCCCTGGCTCTTGCTCACGAACGTCCTCGCCGGCGTTTGGCTCGCGCTCTTCACCAGCGAGGCGCTCGGGCCAAGCGTGCTCGTGATCCTAGCGATGCTGATAGCGACGGGCCTTGCCTACTCCATCGCGAGCGAGCACCTGGCGAGTGAGCACCTGAGCAGGCGCTGGCGCGCCCCGTTCAGCTTGTGGCTCGGTTGGCTGGCGCTGGCGTCGCTCGCGAACTTGAGCATCGCGCTCGTCGCCGCTTGGGGCAGTGACTCCTTCTTTGGTGGTCAGGTGTTCACGTGCTTGCTGCTGCTGGCTGCCGCCACGTTCGCGCTGCTGGTCAACGCGGCCGCCTCGGACCCGATCGTGCCACTCGTGATCGCTTGGGGCGCCACTGCCATCGCGGTGGCGCGCTGGGAAGAGGCGACGCTGGTGGCGGTGGTGGCGGCGCTCGTCGCGATCAAGGCGGTGCTTTGGACCATCACCACCTTGGTG
>JAEYOT010000245.1 GCA_023411445.1 Pseudomonadota bacterium | reverse complement strand
GGGGTACGTTGCGTCCACGCCGCCGAGCAGGTCGCCCGGCGGCGCCGCGCGCAAAAGCGCGCTCGCCTGGCGCCGAGGATCGCCGTGACACGCCGAGCAGTCGTCCCGCGCGTCACCGCGGTCACTGCTGCGCCGCTGCAAGCAGCCGCTCGCCGCCGTGAGCGACGTCAGCGCCAAGAGCGCGAGCGCCCAAGCCCCGTGCTCGCGCGCGCTAGCCATGGCAATACCTGCACATCTGGTCGTGGGGGCTGCGTGCGCTTTGCCAGCCGCGCGGGTGCGGGTTGCCGCCGTAGGCGCCGACGGTGTGGCAGCGAATGCAGTTGGTGGCGGGGCCCTGATCGTGACACGACGCACACGCTAGGATGTCACGCCGCGCCTCGATGCCGTGAGCCGTGACGACGCCGGGCGAGCTACTCACCCAGCCGGGCGGGTGAACGTTGCGCGACTTCGCTCCGTTGCCGCTCACGCCGCGCGCCACATGACAAGCGTCGCACGTTTGTGGCGCATGGCAGGTCGCGCAGCGCGCGGGCGAGGAGCTGGCCTCGATCGCGTGCCGGGTCATGAAGTCTCCCCGATGAAAGGAGTTGCTGTCGATGCGCTCCGGCGTGCGAGCCTCCGCGGTCAAGGCTTGCGTGATGTCGTGACAGGACTGGCAATCTTTCTGCGTGTGGCAGCTCTGGCACAGGCTCATCTGAAACGAATCCAGATCGCCGTGGTGGCGTAGGAATTGAGCGTCGTGCTGCAAGAACGTGCGCGGCAGCGAGCGCCGCAGGTCCTGCGGCTGGTGGCAGGGCGCGCACTGCGCCTTTTGCCACTGCTGTTCGTGCTCGTGGCACGAGAAGCAGCGCTCCATCGGCGGCAGCGTGGATTTGCCTTTTTCGACCACGCCGCCGTGGCACGTCACGCATTGTCCGCCGATGCCAGGCATCGCCAAATGCCGATCGTGATCGATCGCGATCTCCCCGTAGGGCCGCTCCGGCGCCGCGCCCAAGCTACTGAGAATCTCGCCCGAAGGCTCGCGATGGCAGGTCTGACATAGGCTGGCGGGCGGCAGCTTGAACTCGCGCGTCGGCTCGGAGGGAGCGTGGCAGGTGTTGCACGTCAAGCAGGCGGGCTTACCGGGAGCGTTGCACTCGAGCTCTGCCAGATGCACACGGTGCGGGAAGCGTGGCGTTGGGCGATCCACGCAGGCCGCGACGAACGCGAGCGCCACGGCCATCGCCAATAGCCAGCCGAGCGAAGCCGGAGGCCGTCGCGTCACTGGCTACCTCCCTCCGCGCTGCGATCGTAGGCGATGCTCAGCCGCACCAACGTCTGCGCGTCCAGGCTCGCGTACGGCGTGCGCGAGAGTGAGCCGCCGACTAGCAAGCTGATCGGCGCCGAGAAGCTGTGCGACACGGTCGCGGCGTAGACCGAGGACGTGCGGTACGACTGCACCGCGCGATCGTAGAAGTAGTTGTACGCCTCGAGCGTTCCTGAAGTGGCCCGCAGCAGTCGACGCGAGAGCGACAGGCGCAGCGAGAAGTAGCCGTTCTTGGCGGCCAGCACGCGGGCAAAGCCGGCGCGCAGCACCGTGCGGCGATCGGGCGAGAAGCGCACGGAGCCCTCCGAGCGCGACCCCGGTCCGCCCCGGTCGTAGACGGTCAAGTAGCTTGCCCCTTCCAGGCGCAGCGCGTCGCTGAGCCGCCACGTGGCGCTGCCGCCCGCTTCCTCGAAGCGGCTGCTGGAGAACACGGACAGCACCGACTGGCGGGAGAGCCACAGCGCCGGCTCCGTGTGCAGCAGCTCCAGCGAGAGCGACAACGACTCGCGCGGCAACAGATCCGCCCACAGCCGTGCGTCTGAGAAACGGCCCGAATCCGCGTCGAGCACCGCGTTCAGGTTCAGCGCGGCCCATGAATGTCGTCCCTGCGCATCCAACCCCAAGCTGCGGCGCGCAAGCTCGCCCTGCTCGCGCTGCTCGTGGAAGGAAACGGCGCCGCCGAAGGAGCTCGAGCGGTAGCCGAAGCGCGCGCCCGCGAGCCACTCCCCCGCCCGCTCGGGATCCTCCAGCGCTTCCGGATCGCGCAGCAGGACGTCCGCTTCCGAGCCGAGGTGGTGGTAGCCGACGCGCTCGCTCCAGCGCGGCAGCACGGTGAAGCCACCGTACCCTGTGGCCTCGAAGCCGCCGCCGAAGCGCGCCGCGACGAGCGCGCCGTCGAAGCGTGAGAAGCGGGCGGCGCCGCCGACGACGTGCTGACGCCCGAGCCGAGCGTACCCGGGGCCATAGCTCAAAGTCGCGAAAGCGGTTTGCACGTCGCCGTCGAAGGGGCGCTCCAGCTCCCGCGTCGTGGGCCAGGCGCGGCCCCACGCAGCCACTTCCATCGAGAGCGCGTCCTTCAGCGTACCTACGTCGAGCCGCTCGGCGCGCAGCGACACGTACTCGTAGACCGGCGCGGCTGTCGTGGATTCGACCAGCGAGCCGCTCGGGCCTGGCAATAAAGCGCGGCGAAACAGCGCCGCGTACGTCTCCGAGCTGGCCATCAGCTCGAAGTCATCGACGTCCGCCGCGCGGGATTCCTGCGGCTGAGCTAGCGCGAGACGCGTCGCGAGTAGGACGCCGCAGCAGGCGGCGCCACTTGCTCCCACGAGCAGGCCTCGCATATGCCTAGCGATACTCCAATCGGCTGCCTGGCGAAACAAGAGAGTCGCGCCCTCGCTTGGCGCCCTTGTCCGCTCTGGCTATACTGCGCGCCGTCATGTCCGAAATGAAGGGGAAGCTCCAGCACGCCGGCGTGGCTCCGCTGACTCAAGACATCTGGCGAGAACCGAGGCCCGCGCTGGATCACTTCTTCCAACCGGCCAACGTGGCTGTGATCGGAGCCACGGAGGCGGCTGGCAGCGTCGGTCGCACCATCCTGTGGAACCTGATCAGCTCACCGTTTGGCGGCACGGTTTTCCCCGTCAACCCCAAGCGGCCCAGCGTGCTGGGTATCAAGGCTTACCCCTCGATCGGGGAGGTACCGGCGCAGGTGGACTTAGCGATCATCGTGACCCCTGCCGCCAGCGTGCCCGGCATCGTGAGCAGCTGCGTCCAGGCAGGGGTGCCGGCAGCGCTGATCATCTCCGCTGGCTTCAAGGAAGCAGGGCCGGCCGGTGCCGAGCTCGAACGTCGGGTGCTCCGCGAGGCCCGGCGCGGCGGCATGCGCATCATCGGTCCCAACTGCCTCGGCTTGATGAGCCCGACCACTGGCGTGAACGCGACCTTCGCGCGCGGCATCGCACGCCCCGGGCAGGTGGCGTTCGTGAGCCAAAGCGGCGCGCTACTCACGGCGATCTTGGACTGGAGCTTGCGCGAGCAGGTAGGCTTCAGCGGCTTCGTCTCCACCGGCAGCATGCTGGACGTCGGCTGGGGCGACCTGATCGACTACTTTGGTCGCGATCCGAAGACGAGCGCCATCCTCCTTTACATGGAGTCGATCGGGGACGCGCGCAGCTTCCTCTCGGCGGCGCGAGAGGTGGCGCTGAGCAAGCCCATCATCGTGATCAAGGCGGGGCGCTCGGAGCAGGCGGCCAAGGCGGCAGCCTCGCACACGGGCTCGCTGGCAGGCTCGGACGAGGTGCTGGACGCCGCGTTTCGTCGCTCGGGCGTGCTGCGCGTGAGCACCATCGGCGAGCTGTTCAACATGGCGGAGATCCTATCGAAGCAGCCACGGCCTCGCGGCCCAGGGCTCACGATCGTGACCAACGCCGGCGGGCCCGCGGTGTTGGCGACGGACGCCTTGATCGCCGGTGGCGGCGAGCTGGTGCAG